>JAGBSA010000155.1 GCA_017632095.1 Bacteroidales bacterium
ACAATATCTACATCTATGCGTTCATCTTCACGACCTGCAACAAACAAAACAGGAATCCCCAAATTGCTAAGCATATCAACCATAGCCTTTCTTTCAATCATTCCGTTAATAGCAGCAATAATGCCTTTTGTTTTGTTGTAAAGAGCATACTCTTGCAAGTCTTTAATTCTGTCATCTAAGATTTCTCTATTGCATTTAGCAAAAAGATTAGGAATAAAGTTCACAATAAACCCTGCTCTGTTAGCTGCAACAATATCACACATACGTTTGCGAGATTGAATCTTCTCTTCACCATCGGCAAGAGCATGAGAATTCAAAAGACAAAGCCCCTTCAACATTTGTGGATACTTTTCGGCAAAAGCCAAAGCAGCATATCCACCCATAGAATGCCCAGTTAACACACATTTCTTTATGCCGATTTCATCTAAAACAGCCTTTGTTACATCAGCCATAAGTTCCATCGAATGCGTATCATCGCAACAATCACTTTCACCAAAGCCCGGCAAATCTATAGCGACGACTCTGATTTTTCTCATATAGTCATAAACCAATGGAGCCCAGACTCGCAAATCGAACATAAAGCCATGCAGCATTACAATCGTTTCTTCGCCTTGCCCTTCGCATTGGTAATTTATCGCATTACCATTATAATACAATATCTTATGAATCATAGTCGCCCACTTAAAATAAAAATATTCACATTGCTAACCAATAAAACAACGGAATAAAACTCTACAAAGGTAGAAATTAAATCTCAAACCACAACCCAAAAAACTAAGAAAATTAACTAAAGGAATAAGAAAACAAAAAACGTCGTTTCGATTTTTCGAAACGACGTTTTAAGAAACTATATCAAAAATTCTAAATTTCCAATCTTTATCTCATATATATAAGTGTAGGGGAAATCATTTTTTTTGATTCTAATCTCAGCAGATTATTCTAAGATTATCTTTTGAGATTTCGCAGCCTTGGCACCTTGAACTTTTACAACGTATGCTCCTGATGCAACTCCACTCAAAACAAAGTTGGTTTCAGAAGTTTCGAATACTCTTTGACCCAAAGTGTTGTAAACTTCAATTTTTACATCTTCTTGTGCTGTGATTGTGATGTGGCGGTTGTTGTTTGTAATTGTAACATCTAAATCTTTCACATCAGCAATGCCAACGTTCTTTTTAACCAATACTTTGAAACGATCTGCGTTTTCACCTGTTAAGATTTCTGTTGAGTAAACTCCGCCTTCAACCATGTCGATTACCTCTTCGCCATCGATGATGCTTACAGCGTAACCCTCAGGCAAATTAGTCAAAACAAAGTTCATCACCGTGTCTTGCTGACTGCGAACGTTCATTGTTGCGTAGTAAGGCAACTCAGCAACTTCTTCTTTAATCAAAGCGATACCGTCAGTTACAAAGTAAGGCTCTGCAACTCCTGTTGTAGCAAACATTTTGTTTGCATCAAAGATATCATATCCTTGCTCTGCATTTTCATTGTGTGCAAGGTATGCTCTAACTTTATCTTTACCGTTTACCAAAGTCAATTCGATGAATTCGTTAGCAGAAGCCTTAGTTGGAATCACAGGATTGCTAGGATAATTCGTCAATTGAGTTTTAGTAAATGTTACAGATTTATTTCCTCCGTTTGTAAAGTTTACAAAGAATCCTTCTGTCATGTTAATATCTCCAGTTGTTTTTATATCAAAACTTCCATCTGTAAAGTCATATACACAAACACCTTGAAGTGAATTATTGGATGCTAAGAAATTTGCAATGTTTAGTTTAGCAGGGTAAGGGTTAGACAAAGCCATCCAATGACCACCTGAAGTAGAAGTATTAGATATTGTCTCTTCAACTGTAACGTCGCCGTTATTCAAAGAAGATGCCATTGTTGTTCTTTCGAAATCGTAGCTTCCTGCTACCCAATGTCCATCAGCTCCACTACCAACCCAAGTGCAAAGGTCGCCGTAAGTAGTGTAAGTTGTTGTTCCGTCATAGAAAGGCCAAGCAAATGTTCCCTCAGCTGCTTTTACTGTATTTCCTACATGAGCCCAATCACTGCTCCATGCTCCGTTTGCGTAATCGTACTTAACCATTGCAATGTCAGAACCTGAAACAGGCTTAACTGCTCCTAATTTATATCCTGCAAATGGTGCTCCTATGAAAGCCCACTTACCATTTCCATTTGTAGCAGCAACGATTTCCACAATTCCGGGAACATTTGTTGAAGTTGTATTTATCAATTGTGCTTCTTGATAAACTGCCAACACACCTTTATTTTCTACAATCTTATAATTGTCTGTAAGACATAAATCTCCATGAAGAGTTATTATGTGACCTTGAGCGATTGTCATCTCTGCAGGAGCCGAAGGCACTACGCCACCAACCCAAGTTGAAGGGTCTCCAAATCTTCCTGATTGAGCAGTTGTGAAGTGTAAACGTTTAGTTGTGAAGTTCGCTGTAGCGTTGTTTCCTTCCACAACTGTTTCATTACCACTAGCACAATTAGCAATTACTGTAAGGGTATAATCTCCTCCTTCTTCCAAATTGCTAAAGCTGATAGTTGTATTTTCTGTCTCAGTTTCAGAAACTTGTTGCAAATCCTTCATTAATCTTACTTTATACTTACTTGCATTACCTTCCCAAGTAGCTGTTGCACTTGTATATGCTATGTCAGAAACTTGCAAAGCTTGTACCTTACAATCATTCTGTTTGTTAATTACTACTGCAATCTCTTCTGAGCGTGTATTACCACAAACTGTTTGTATAGCTACACGATATGTAAGAGCATTTCCTGTTAATGTATGTTGTAAAGAAAAAACATTATGTCCAACAGTATTTGTCACAGAGTTTCCTATCATACCATTTGCTGTTTCTGCTACTGTCCATTGATAATTTCCGTGAGAGCTTTCCAAGAATGAATTATCTACTCCGGCAGGAGCTTCCCAAGTTATGTTATATGTATAACCTTGTCCTTCTACTTTTGCTGTTCTAAGGTTTCTTGGTGCTTCACAAACGATAGAACCGACAACCATTCTTACTTTATTTTCTATCACAACAAAATAGAAGTTTGCATCATTTCCTTTTGCAGTGTTAAGGGCATCTACTATTTGTTGAGCAGTCATACCATTATAGTTCTCGAAATAAAGACCAGTATTACTGTTGCTGTTTGTAATCTCACTTCCGCTGTCTATATTCTCTCCGTTTACTGTTCCTTCTGCGTAAACGTTACCAACTGATGGATTATCGTGATTAGTTGAGTTTCCTTTTACTATTCCACAAATTATACCGCAAGCATTAGCTGCTGCATTTATCGTTGCATCTGCGAAACAGAAAGACAAATCAACACTTGCAGAAGCTTGTCCACAGATACCACCTACTCCGTCAGGTTTATTATGTGCTCCTGCAGGTATTCCTGTAACAGAACCGGTAAAAGAACAACCTTTTATTATACCACTCTCTGCATATCCGACCAATCCTCCAACACTACCGTTTCCTGTTACATTACCTGTTACTGTAGAATAATAAATTCCATTATTCGTACCGGAAGTATTTAAATATCCTACTAACGTTCCAACGTGTATTCCTTTTCCGTTGCTTGTAGGAATTGTAGAGTTGATAACGCAATTGATAGCACGACAATTTTCTATTCTTCCTGTTAATGTTCCGCAAAGTAAACCAACGTTGTCTGCGGCACCTGTAATTGTAGCAGATGCAGTTATATTAAGATTCTTAATCGTACCACTTACAGAACCAAACAAACCGAAATCACCTGATGTA
>JAGBSA010000156.1 GCA_017632095.1 Bacteroidales bacterium
AGTTCAGGGCTTCAAAAGGCAGCAGGAGATAGGCTTCGTAGTTTTCTTTCAGCCATGACCGCAAACCCTTTTAGGGGAGTGATTACAGGACTTGGTATCACATCTATCATACAATCTTCCTCTGCAACTACAGTAATGGTTGTTAGTTTTGTAAATGCAGGCTTATTGACTCTAACACAAGCGATAGGCGTTATCATGGGTGCCAACATAGGAACCACAGTTACCGCTTGGCTTGTTTCATGGCTTGGATTCAAAGCAGATATATCAATACTTGCAATTCCACTTATGGCCTTAGGATTTTTGTTCTCCAACTCCAAGAAAAATCAAAGACAAAACATAGGTGAATTCGTTGTTGGTTTCTGTCTGTTGTTTCTTGGGTTATCATTTATGAAAGAATCGGTACCGGATTTGAATGAAACACCACAAGTGCTTGAATTTGTGAAAACATGGTCAAGTTATGGCTTTTCATCTATCTTGATTTTCTTAGTGTTTGGAACAATACTTACTTTGGTTCTTCAATCCTCTTCGGCAACAATGGCCATCACCTTGATTATGCTTAGCATGGGTTGGATTCCTTTCAATATGGCTTGTGCTATGGTGCTTGGTGAAAACATCGGTACAACTATAACAGCAAATATTGCAGCCTCAATAGGTAATACACAAGCAAAAAGAGCAGCAATGTCGCACACAATCTTCAATGTATTTGGAGTTGTTTGGGCATTGATTCTCTTTAAGCCTTTTTTGATGCTTGTCGGATATATTATCGAACTTTTCGGTTTACCAAATCCTGCCAAAGAAGGCTTTGTTGTAAGTGCTTCTAACCCGGAAGAAAGTACTTCAGCTTTGTATGGACTTTCTATGTTGCACACTTTGTTCAATACAATAAACACCTTTCTTCTGATTTGGTTCACAAAATATATTGAAAAGGCAGTTGTGTGGATAGTGAAAGCTAAAAAGGATCAAGAAAATGAACCATTCAGATTGAAATACATCTCAGCAGGCTATATCTCAACCCCCGAATTTGCAAGCGAACAAGCTTTTGACGAGGTGATTCATTTTGCTCAAATTTCTAGAAACGGACTTGGATATGTTAAACAAGCCATAATAGAAAATGAAACCGATAAATTTGAAGAATTCGCAAAGAAATTGCAAAAGTATGAAGAAATATCAGACAGAATAGATTATGAAATTGCAACATTCTTAAATGCGGTTTCTTCTGAAAACATCAGCAAAACAACCTCTGTAAAAATAAAAGCGATGTATAAAATCATTGGAGAATTAGAATCTCTTGGTGATTCAGGATATGCAATAAGCCGTATTCTTTCTCGTAAAAAAATACATAAGAAAACATTTGACGAAGCTACAATCAAGAAACTTTTAGATATGGTCGAACTTGTTGATTGTGCTTATGGGGTTATGATAGATAATCTAAAATCTGCACACAAGGGAACTCTTGATGATGTAACTAACGCCTATAATGCAGAGTGTCATATCAATACATTAAGAAACAACCTAAGAGAAGAAGGAATTGAGGAAATAGAATTAGGAGATAAGAACTACCAAACAGGCGTTTATTATATGGACATAGTAAACGAACTTGAAAGAATGGGGGACTTTATCATAAACATTTCCCAAGACCTTGAAAAAACATTTGCAGAGAAATAAGAAAAATTAGACTTAGCTGTAGAAAAAACAGAACACAATTTCCTATAACATAGGAAAGAAAACCAAGGGTGAAAGAATCGACTTTCACCCTTGGTTGTTTTGCTAAAATTAAACGCCTATTAAATAAATAAAAACTTAGAGTGATGACTTTTGTAGTTTAAGAAAAAGTTATATCTTTGTGAGCAGTTATTAGCCCTTAAAAAAAAGGAGGAATTTAAGGAGAAAAAGAATAAAAAACATTAAGACTTAACGAATTTTAACGACATAAAAAAGCGTTTTTGCTTATATTGGATTGTTTGAAACTTCGACACTTTCAAAAGAAATCACCAATAAAATAAGTGAAGAACGCTCACGAAAGTATATCGTGGGCTTTACTTATTTGGTGATTAGGTAGTCGAAGACCTCAAACAATCATAAGAAAAAGTCCCACGTTTTTTATACCCATAAGTCAAAGAAATCACAACAAAACAAATTATAGAAAGCATTAAAATTATTGATAAATAATTTTGCTTGATTAGATTTAAATTTGCAAACACAAAAAATAAAAATAAGGAGTAGTATAAAAATATAAATTCTTAACAAACATGGCACAATATAACATAGGCTCAAAGGTAGTTCATATAAGTAATGGAAAGCGAGGAACAATTATCGAAGTTTATCCTCCAAGGAGAGGAAGACAGGTATATAAAGTTGGTTGGCTAAATGGGAATAATGATGAATTAGAAACAGACCTTGCTTTGGATTATGATATTTCAGACCCATTTGAGAGATGCGCTAATGGTATATTTGCTTCATATTCTGAATATGCAAAAAAGAATACTACATTCAAAATCAAAAACTCAAACAATAGTACAATATCATCTCTTAAAGCTTCAAAAACACTTTTTAGAGCTTATCAGTTCAAACCGTTACTTAAATTTCTTAATTCACCAAATAGAAGGCTATTAGTAGCTGATGAAGTTGGTTTAGGAAAAACTATCGAGGCAGGACACGTAATGTTAGAGTTAAAAACTCGTAGAGAATTAAGAAATGTTCTAATAGTGTGTCCTAAATCGCTACAAGAGAAATGGAGAACTGAACTGATTGAAAAATTTGGTCTTTCATTCAAGATATATGAACGTGCGAAAGACTTGATTCCCGATTTAGAAGAACATAGAGGCGATGTACGTGCAATCGTTAATTATGAGATGATACGCATGAAAGGTGATGATGAGAAGAATGATAACGATGATGAAAATAATAATAAAGAAAAGAAAAAGAAAAGAGAAAAAGACCCGAAGAAGAATTTAATTGACTTTTTGTTGCTGAAAGGTGGGCGTTTCAGTTTGGTGCTATGTGATGAAGCCCATAAAATGAGGAATAGTTCCACACAAACATATAAAGGTGCTGAAATAGTAATGAGTTTGGCAGACGCTTCAATATTTCTAACCGCAACACCTATTATGATAAG
>JAGBSA010000157.1 GCA_017632095.1 Bacteroidales bacterium
GATTCGAAATCATCCTCATTTTTTCTGCCAATTCATCATCGTTAGTAAAGATTGCACCGCCATCTCCGTAGCAACCAAGATTTTTAGAAGGGAAGAAAGATGTGCAACCTATCGTTCCTATCGTTCCAAGCTTTTGTTTGCGACCATCTTCGTAAATATAATCAGCACCAATTGCCTGAGCAGTGTCTTCAATCACGTGCAAATCATACTTCTTGGCAATATCCATGATAGCCTCCATTGGAGCTGCTTGACCAAAAAGGTGAACTGGTATGATGGCTTTTGTTTTTACAGAAATTGCTTGTTCGATATTTTTTGCCGTAACATTATAAGAATCGTAGTCTACGTCGACTAACACCGGTCTATAGCCCAATAGTCCGATTACCTCTGCAGATGCAATAAATGTAAAGGCAGGACAGATTATTTCATCGCTAGGTTTTAATCCTAATGCCATGAGTGCAATTTGCAAAGCATCAGTTCCGTTTCCGCAAGGGATAACATGTTTGACATTTAAGAAGTAAGATAGTTCTCTTGCAAACTCTTCAACTTTTGCCCCTTTAATGAAAGCAGTCGATTCTAAGACTGTAGCTATGTTTTCGTCAATTTCGGTTTTTATCTTTTCGTACTGAGTACGCAAATCGACCATTTGGATTTTTTTCATGTAAGAATCAAATTTTGAACATTAGTTTCTGCAAAGGTAAAAAATAAAACTGAAACATAAAAAACACCGCTTGCTTAAATTTGGTTTTCAACAATAGCATATTTCTTCTAAGTCTTATTTGCAAAGAACTTTAGGAGGAAACTAACATACTATGTTAATAACTTAATCATACTTGATTTTTTATTGCAAGAATAATATTTGTAAGTTTGCAATCCAAATTTGTGCGTTATGGAATTAGACCTTTTTTCATCATCATCAAGCAATGAAGTTTCTGTTTCTACAAACAACGAAACTGAACAAAAAGTTGTTGCACAAAAACAAAAGAGTAAAACAGAGAAAAACAAGAATAAAGAAATGGAGTTAAAGGAATTAAACAAAGAAGAGATACAACAGTCTTGTGAAAGGTACTTTAAGGGTGATACTTTGGCGGCTGACGTTTGGATAAACAAATATGCTTTACGCGACGGCGATAAGGTGTATGAGTTAAATCCTGATCAAATGCACAGACGTTTGGCAAGGGAGTTCGCAAGAATCGAAAACAAATACTCTAACCCAATGAGCGAAGATGAAATCTATGAGTTGCTTAGAGATTTCAAATACATAATTCCTCAAGGTAGCCCAATGGCTGGAATAGGTAACGATTTTCAAGTTGTATCTTTGTCAAATTGTTTCGTAATAGGAAATCCTACTAACTCCGATTCTTATGGCGGAATCTTGAAAATTGACCAAGAGCAAGTTCAATTGATGAAAAGACGTGGAGGAGTGGGACATGATCTTTCTCATATAAGACCTAAGATGAGCCCAGTTAAAAATTCGGCTTTGACATCTACAGGAATTGTTCCGTTCATGGAAAGATACTCAAACACAACAAAAGAAGTTGCACAAGGAGGTCGAAGAGGTGCTTTGATGTTATCCATTTCTATCAAGCACCCTGACGCAGAAGAATTCATCGATGCAAAGATGGAATTGAATAAAATCACGGGTGCAAATGTCTCTGTTAAGATTGATGATGAGTTTATGAGATGTGTCGTTAGCGGAAAGCCTTATGTACAACAATTCCGCACCGATTCAGATACTCCAAACGTTACAAAGGAAATAGACGCTCGTGCTTTATGGAGAAAGATTATTCATAATGCTTGGCAAAGTGCAGAACCCGGAGTATTGTTCTGGGATACTATCATCAGGGAATCTGTACCTGACTGCTACGAATCTTTTGGTTTCAAAACTATTTCGACAAATCCGTGTGGTGAAATCCCGCTTTGTGCATACGATAGTTGCCGATTGCTTGCAATCAATCTTTATTCCTATGTAGAGAATCCTTTCACAGAATCAGCTCGTTTCAACTTTGAACTTTTCAGAACCCACGTTCAAAAAGGACAAAGGCTTATGGACGATTTGATAGATCTTGAAATGGAAAAGATAGAACGAATACTTGCTAAAATAGAATCAGATCCTGAACCAGAGTCAATCAAGAGAGTTGAGAGAGAACTTTGGTTAAATATTAAGATGAAGTGCTTAGAGGGAAGAAGAACAGGATTTGGAATCACAGCAGAAGGGGATATGTTGGCTGCATTAGGCTTTACATATGGAACAGACGAAGCAACAGATTTCGCAGTTGAGGTTCAAAAGAATTTAGCTTGCTCTGCGTATCGTTCATCAGCCATTATGGCAAAAGAAAGAGGAGCATTCCCTATTTACAACTACAAATTAGAAGAAAATAATCCATTTATTCAACGTCTTAAAGCTGCAGATGAAGAGTTGTATTCAATGATGAAGGAATACGGAAGACGTAATATAGCATTGTTAACCATTGCTCCAACAGGCAGTGTCAGCATTTGCACACAAACATCTTCTGGTATAGAACCTGCATTCTTGGTTTCATACAAGCGTCGTCGTAAAGTAAATCCTAATGACAGCAATTCGCATGTTTCTTTCTACGATGCAGAAGGACAAGCTTGGGAAGAATACAACGTACTTCACCATAAGTTTGCAGTGTGGGCTGAAATCAATGGCTACGATATTGAAGAATTAAAATACAAATACAAAGAAGAAGAGCTTCAAGAAGTAATTGCAAAATCTCCTTACCACAATGCAACCGCTAATTGTGTGAATTGGGTTAACAAGGTTAAGATGCAAGGAGCTATTCAAAAGTGGGTGGACCACTCAATCTCGGTTACGGTGAATATTCCTAAGGAAACAAGCGAGGATATAGTAGATAAGATTTACCAAACAGCGTGGGAGAGCGGTTGTAAGGGGATGACAATCTACAGAGACGGCTCTCGTGATGGTGTATTGGTGTCTGGCAATTCTAAACCAAGCACTTCATTCAACGAAACCAAAGCTCCAAAACGTCCAAAGAAGCTTGAAGCAGAGATTATCAGATTCCAAAACGACAAAGAAAAATGGATAGCCGTTGTAGGCTTGTATGAAGGACGTCCATATGAGATATTCTCGGGTAAAGCTGACAGTTTCGTATTGCCAAACAACGTAGAAAAAGGCTGGGTCATCAGAGTGAAAGAAGGAAACGAGCCTGCAAGATACGATTTCCAATTTTTAGATAACGATGGTTACAAAGTAATATTCGAAGGTCTTTCTCGAATGTTCAAAAAAGAGTATTGGAACTACGCAAAACTTATTTCAGGAATCCTAAGACACGGAATGCCGATACCAAACGTAATAGAACTTATCTCAAAACTTACATTGGATACAGATTCAATCAACACTTGGAAGAATGGTATCGCAAGAGCGTTGAAGCGTTACGTAAAAGACGGTACTGTTGTTGAAGGAGAGAAATGTCCTCAGTGCGGTGAGCCGATTATTTACACAGGAGGCTGTAAGCAATGCTCATCTTGCGGTTGGAGTAAGTGCGGTTAATAATTCGAATATTTATATTGGTGGCACAAGATGAAATCTAAGGTAATCATTATCTTGATTTGTCTTGTGCTTTTTTGTTTTACTACCACCCAAGCACAGCAAGACAATCTTCAAGCGATAGAATACCGCATCAAACAAATAGAAGACCTTGATATATCCTCGTCAGCAAAAGACGAATGGATAGAGTTACTACATTCATTCTTGCTAACGCCACTAAATCTCAACAAAGCAACCGAATCACAACTGCAAATACTCGGCTTAGACGACTTTCAAATCTTCTCACTCCTGCATTACATCAAAGAAACCGGAGAATTATTTTCCTTACACGAACTTTCGTTAATCAATGGTTTCAATTCCGAAACAATAAATCAAATACAGCCTTTTGTATGTGTAAACAAAAGCACATGGAAAGCAGCGTTGAGGTTTGACAGTATCTCAAAATACAACACCCAAGACCTACGACTGCAATACAAACAAGTGCTTGAACCCTCCAAAGGCTACACACGAACAGACGGGAAAGGCTATCACGGCAAAAGATTCGCAACTACCTTACGCTATAACTTTAATTATTTTGACCGAGTTCAATTCTCGTTAGTTGCAGACAAAGACCCCGGTGAACCATTCTTCGATTCTTTACAACCATACGGTTTTGACCATTATTCAATTCATCTTACGCTAAAACAAATCGGCATATTCGAACAAATAACACTTGGTGATTACAGATTGAATTTTGGAGAAGGATTGGCAATCGCTCAAGGCTTTTCACTCTCATACCTAAACACAGATGCGATTATCAAAAAACGCACATACGGCATCACGCCACACCGTTCCAGTTACGAATTAGAATACAATCGAGGCATTGCAACAAACATCAGAATCTTAAGTACCAACCTATATGTTTTCGCAAGCCGAGACAGAAGCGACTATTCAGGAAACCTAATGACCACAGGGCTGCACCGAACCACTCATGAGCTAAACACAAAAGACTCTACAATAACACGAATGGCAGGATTACATTGGGCATACGACAGAAAAGGACTTCAAATCGGAGCAACAGCATTCTATTACGACTACAA
>JAGBSA010000158.1 GCA_017632095.1 Bacteroidales bacterium
GGAGACTTAGAAGGATTCTCTTATTCTCCTGATGGAACGAAGGTTGTTTATGTAAGAGCAGTGCCAAAGCAAGACAAGTATGCAAAACTTAAAGAAGGATTGGACAAAACAACCGGAAGAATCAATGACGATCTTGCTTACAGACATTGGGATAATTGGGTTGATGCAATCCCTCAGCCATTTATTGCGGACTTTGACGGAGTTACAATTGGTGAAGGAAAGAATATTTTGGAAAATACCGAATTTGAATCACCAATGCGTCCTTGGGGTGGTATGGAACAAATAACATGGAGTCCGGATAGCAAATCTATTGCTTACACATGCAGAAAGAAAGTTGGTAAAGAGTACGCTTTCTCGACTAATTCGGACATTTACCTATATCGTTTGGAAGATAACACAACCATAAACCTTTCAGAAGGAATGATGGGATATGATCAAAATCCGGTGTTCTCAAATAATGGAAAAATGATTGCTTGGGAGAGCATGGAGAGAGACGGATACGAAGCCGACAAACTAAGATTGATGGTTCACAACTTTGAAAGTGGTAAAACGGAATACTATACGCCTGATTTCGATCAAAATGTTGGTGGATTGAAATTTTCAAACGACGACAAATGGATTTATTTCATCTCTGACTATCACGCAGTTGATAACATATATAAAATAAACATCGAAGACAAAGCAATAAAGCAATTGACATCAGGAACACATGATTATACATCTGTTGATTTCGCTGCTGACGGAAAGTTGATTGGTCAAAAGATGAGCATGTCTCATCCTAATGAAATTTGGGTTATCGATGAAGCAACCAAAGAACAAAAGAAAATATCCACTTGTAATGATGACCTGATGGCAAAAATCAAATGGGGAAAGGTTGAAGAACGTTGGTTGAAAGCAACAGACGGCAAAGATTTGCACACATGGGTTATCTACCCTCCTGATTTCGATTCAACAAAGAAATATCCTACATTGTTATATTGCGAAGGTGGTCCTCAATCTACTGTATCTCAATTCTGGTCTTACCGTTGGAACTTCCAAATAATGGCTGCTCACGGATATATTGTGGTGGCTCCAAATCGTAGAGGCTTACCTGGATTCGGTCAAGAGTGGAACGAACAAATCAGTGGCGACTATGGCGGACAGTGTATGAGAGATTATTTCACTGCAATCGACGAATTGAGCAAGGAAAGCTATGTTGACAAAGACAGATTGGGAGCTGTGGGAGCCAGCTTCGGAGGTTATTCTGTTTATTGGTTGGCCGGACATCACGAAAAGAGATTCAAATGTTTCATTGCACACAATGGTATGTTCAATCTTGAGCAACAATATCTTGAAACAGAAGAGATGTGGTTCGTAAATTGGGATTTAGGCGGAGCATATTGGGAAAAGGACAACAAGACTGCTCAAAAGTCATACGCTAATTCACCGCATTTGTTCGTCGATAAGTGGGATACACCTTTGATGGTTATACATTCAGAATTCGATTTCCGTATTGTGGCATCACAAGGTATGGCAGCATATAACGCAGCTGTGATAAGAGGAATACCGGCTCGCTATTTGTACTTCCCAGATGAAACACATTGGGTATTGAAACCTCAAAATGGTGTGTTGTGGCAAAGAAACTTCTTCGATTGGTTAGATATGTGGTTGAAGAAATAAAGAAAGAGTAAATTGATTTGAAGATTCGCAGAGATAACTTCAAGAATAAAAACAGTAGAAACAAGAAAAAATATAGTATATGGAACTTATAGGAAAATTGATTAAGGTATTGCCGGAACAATCCGGTCAATCGGAAAAAGGAAATTGGGTAAGAGGTGGATTCGTTATTGAATATCAAGATGGGGAATACCCTGCTAATGCAGCCTTTACTTTGTTTGGAGAGGCTCGAATCAACATGGTAAAAAGCCTACAACTTGGTTCAATGGTCAGAGTTCAATTCTCTGTACGTTCAAGAGAGTATCAAGAACGTTGGTACACCGATTTGAGCTGTTTTAGAGTAGAAGCACACATGCAAAACGCTTATCAACCACAAGCAGCTCCTGTTTACGGACAACCATACCCTCAATCACCTTATCCACAGCAACCAATGTACCAACAACCTCAACAACCGGTATATCAACCTCAGCAACCAATGGCTCAACCAGCTCAACAACAACCGGTATATCCTGAACAACAAATGCAGGGAGGAACATTTGATTCTACTCAATCATTTGAACAAGAAAATGATTTACCATTCTAAGATTAGAAATCAATAATTCGAAGGAGTGTGAAGGAAAGGTGCGTCCTTGCTTTCATACTCCGTTTTTATTTATCGCCATGAAAAGAAGTTTGTTTTTAACGTTATTGTTCTTATTCCCCTTTTTATCAAATGCACAACAAAGAGAAAATCTGCGAAAAGACGTTTATGCTTTGAGCAATGACAGTTTCGAAGGACGAAAAGTAGGAACAGTCGGATGCGAAAAAGCAAGAGAATACATCTGTTCTCAGTTGAGAGATATATCTCTTGAATACTCTACTCAGAAATGTCATAAAGGCTTAGGAAAGAACATAATTGCTGAAATAAAAGCTGAAAACCCAAAGTCCAAAGACGAATATATTCTCATAGGTGCTCATTATGACCACTTGGGTGTAAGGAATGGGGAAATATACAATGGAGCTGACGACAACGCTTCAGGTTCTGCTGTACTATTGCAGTTGGCCAGACTTTTCAAAGCAAACAAAGACAAACTGAATCGAAACATCATTTTAGTGTGGTTTGATGCTGAAGAAATAGGATTGATAGGTAGCAAACACTTTGTCAAAGATTCTGCCTACGCTAATAAGATTGGAAAAATCAAATTGATGATTAACCTCGATATGGTAGGATGGTACAAGAATGGAAGTTTGAAAATTGCCGGTGTAAAGATGCTTAAAGGATGGGAAACGATATTTAATCAAACAGAAAGAAATATTCATATAGATGTTTCTGACTTTGAGAAATCCTTTTTCACCGATTCAGATCACAGTTCTTTTGCTTCAATGGAAATTCCAGCCATAACAATGACCACAGGCACCAAATCGCCATATCACAAACCTGAAGACGATGCAGAATTGATAGATTACGATGGCTTGGATAAAATATGTGATTTTGTATATGGGCTTACCGTCAATGCAAGTGCTTATCCGGATTTAGGATTTTCAGGAGATATTGCATATAAGCACCGAAAGAATATGCGCAAATTTGAAACCGCTTTAACGATTTCAACAGGAAGTGCATGTCAATTTTATCATGGCGGCTACATGACAGGAAAGAATGGATTTGTTTCAAATGTTGGTTTGATGTTTCAATACAATACTGGCGAATTGTCACGTTTTGATTTCGGAATCTTTGCAGAATACGAACGGACTAAGCAGTTTGAAGGTATATTTGAGGGAGGCAAAATATCAATTCCTTTGAATTACACCTTTGGATACTTTGTCCCTATGGGCGGAGGAGGAATTAAATTCGGAATTGCTTATGATTATATCTTCAATGCAAGATTGGCAGGAGCAAAACTAAACAAAAGCGA
>JAGBSA010000159.1 GCA_017632095.1 Bacteroidales bacterium
ATAATGGGAGTAGCACTTGTAGATATGGAAGTTTGGCAATGGCTATACGACAATCCGGAAGCAACATCCGAAGACTTAAAGAATGCAACCTTAAAGATATCAAAAGAAACTTGGAACAAATACTACTACCCTGTGCTTGGAACAAAAGATTCTCCACTTCTTGCAATCTATTCCCACATGGTAAACTCTCCAATGTACTTGCCAAACTACCCATTAGGCCATATAATAGAATATCAACTTGAAAGCCACTTTGCAAAACTTAACTCAAAACAAGAATTTGCAAACGAAATCAAGCGAATCTATACCTTAGGCCGCCTAACTCCACAACTATGGATGCAACAAGCCGTTGGAGCAAACATAAGCACACAACCAATACTTGACGAAATAAGCAAAATAATGAGCAAGTAAAGAAAAAGAAAACTCATTTCAAAACAACAATATGGCTGAACTTCACTTAATAGAATTTCAGCCATATTTTTTTTTGTAAAACCTTTTATTACTACATTTTTATTGCCAATAATGTTGTTGTCAAAATAAAGACTTAAATTACAGGGATTTAGAAAGCGTAAAATAAAACGAAGAATTAGAAAAATAAAACGGCGTTTTGCTAAATTATTTCTTCGTTTTATTTTGATAAAATCAAGATATATTTTCCGCATTTCAAAATAATACCACTTATAGAATCGTCGTCTTCTATTCTAATCTTTGGATATAATCTCTACTTTGAGGCACTGAGGTGTTTTGAAGTAGGGATTTTTTATTAATTTTGCGGCTTTGAAAAAGTTAAAGTTTTATGAAAAAGTTAATAGTTTTTGCATCGGTATTTTTATTGTCGATTTTTGTTGTAGAGGAAGTTAAAGCTCAATGTCCGTTTGGAGGTAAGGTAAATTGCGAAGGGGAATGTGGACGATTTACTGACGATAATAGTGATGGCTTTTGCGATTTTGGAGCATTGGAAAAAGCAAAAGAAGTAGAGCCAGAGCCAGTACAAGAGCCACAGAACCAAGTTCAAGAACAGCAAGAGAAGAAAGAGCCTGCCACCACAGCTGCTCAAAGCAAAAAGGAATCGAAGACTAAAGAAATTGTAAAGACAGAACCGATTGTTGAACAAGAGAAACAACAAACCGAAGTTCAAACAAGTGAAACTCTTACACTGCAAAGCGAAACTCAAACCGAAGAATTGGTAGAGAAGAAAAAGAATACACCAAAGCCATATAATGTATTGTTGATTACGGGCATTTGTTTAGCGGCATATCTTTTGACATTCATTTTAGTAAAGTTAGGAAAGATAAAGAAAATCACACATAGAAAGATTTGGAACTTAGCATTGTTGATTACATGTTTGGTTTCATGTCTTTTAGGCTTTGTTTTAGCATTGCAAATCAACTATCGCTTTGGCATGGACTGCTTTAGAGATTTCCTAAAACTGCATGTGGAATTTGGTATCGCTATGACAGTTGTTGCATTCTTTCATATAATTTGGCATTTGAAGTATTACAAAAACCTATTCAAAAAATCATAAGCCATTAGGCAAACGATGAATCGCCAAATAATAAAGTTAGCCATTCCTAATATCATAACCAACATCACTGTACCTTTGTTGGGAATGATTGATACCGCCATTGTAGGACATTTAGATTCGGGAGTATCAAATGTAGATTACATAGGGGGGATCGCAATTGGTTCTATGATTTTCAATATCATTTATTGGAACTTCGGATTCTTGAGAATGGGAACTAGTGGCTTTACAGCGCAAGCCTATGGTGCCAATGACAAAAAAGAACAGCTAAATATATTATTGCGAGCTTGTGCAATAGCCTTTTCTGCCGCTATTTTATTGATACTATTTCAAAAACCGATAGGCAAACTTGCCGTTTCCTTTGTAGAGAATAAGAATTCGGTTGCAGATTTAGCCTTGGAATATTTCTCAATCAGAATATGGGCAGCACCAGCTACGCTTGGAATTTATGCATTCAAAGGTTGGTTTATTGGAATGCAGGATTCGAAATCGCCAATGTGGATTTCCATACTGATAAACGTGTTGAATATCATATTTAGTTACCTTTTGGCAATAGTGTTTCGAATGAATATCGCAGGGGTTGCCTATGGTACTTTGATAGCTCAGTGGGGTGGATTTTTAGTTATTGTATTGCTATGGTTTTTACGTCATGGTGGTCTGACGAAATTTGCAGATTTGAGAGAGGTTTTTGCACGCACCAAATTAGTTCTTTTCTTTAAGGTGAACGCTGACATATTCCTTAGAACCTTATGCCTGATTGCTGTAACAACATACTTTACTGTTGCCTCCTCTTCAATGCCCTATCCTCTGCTTGCTGTAAATACTTTGTTGATGCAGCTCTTTACGCTATTCTCTTACTTTATGGACGGATTCGCATACGCTTCCGAATCCTTATGTGGACGATTCAAAGGAGCAGCAGACCAAAGGAATTTGGCAAAATGCGTAAAATACATATTGCTTTGGGGTGCTGTATTGAGCATTCTTTTTACTGTGATTTATTTTCTTTTTGGCGACAATATACTTGCTCTTCTTACAAACAAGCAAGATGTGTTGGCGGTGTGTAAAGACTATAAGATATGGACGCTTCTCATACCTTTGTGCGGTTGTGTGGCATTTCTTTACGATGGAATCTTGATAGGAATGACCGAAACAAAGTTGATGCGTAATGCAATTTTTGTTGCAACGGCATTATTCTTTGCAAGTTATTTTGGACTTCGAGAGTTGTTTGCAAACAATGCACTTTGGATAGGATTCTTACTCTATTTGGCAGCAAGAAGCGTGCTTATGATGTTGCTTAGTAGAAGGAAAATATTTTCAAAAAAGGCAGTCTAAATATTTGATTCTTTCCTCATTCAGATAAAACGGCGTTTTACACCTGCTGAAACTTTGTTTTAATTTTCTAAAACGAAGTTTCGTCGAAGCAATACAAAGAATTTGCGTTTTTTTAAGAAGTAGCAGTTTTTTCTTGTTTTGATTGGTTAAAGTACTTCTTTTTTGTGTATCTTTGCAACTTCGCAGTATAAGAAAAATAAAGAAAAAATAGAAGATATGATTGATAAGAAAACCATTGTAGGCTTGTTGTTGATTTTCGGAGTGTTTGGAGTGTGGATGTATATCACACAACCATCTGAAGAGGAACGAGCAAAGATGAGACAAAAGCAAGATTCAATTGCTGCTGCTCAAATAAGAGCAGAGAAAGAGGCTGAAAAAACAGCACAAGTTGTTGAACAAGACAGCGGAATCGATATTGAACAATTGGCAGAACTTGCAAAGGGCGACGATTCTTTAGCATCTGTTGCACAAAAACAATTGTTCGATAATTTCGGAGTTTTTTCAGAAGCCTCAGCTAACCAAGAACGTAAATTGACTATTGAAAACGAGTTGTTGAAAGCCGATTTAACTACCTTGGGTGCAAATATTGAACAAGTAACACTTAAAGACTATTTGACATATCAAAAAGACAGCGTGAAATTCTTTACAAAAGGAGGTAACTCTTATGGATTGAATTTGACACTTGGCTCAAAGATATTGCAAACAAAAGACTTGAATTTCGAGGTATTTGTAAACGATAAACCATATTCAGAAGACAAAACCCTAAGTGTAAAAGGCAACGATTCGTTAGTTGTTTCGATGAGGCTATATACAAATGCTGATACGTTGAATAAGGATAGAGGTTATTTGGAATATAGATATACTTTGAGGGGAAATGATTATCGTATAGGCTTTTCAATAGTTACAAATAATCTTAACAAAGTTATTGCCGACAAAGGCATGTTAGAATTTGTTTGGAACTCTAAACTGAGAATGAAAGAAAAGGATAAGAGTGTTGAAGTGAAGAACAGTTCTATCTATTACTTGTTAAAAGATGAGGTAGAGTACTTAAAAGAGAATGGAGTCGATGATCAGAAAGAAGAAAGTGGCGTTCCGATTAAATGGATTTCGTTTAAGCAACAATTCTTTTCAACTGCTTTGATTTCTGAAAGTGGCGAAGATTTCGCTTATGCAAAAATGCAGACAAACACAGAAAAGTTCCAAAAAGACGATTATTTGAGAACGATGACCGCAAACATAAACATACCGTTTGATGATGAAAAGAAAACATACTCATACGATATGAGCTTCTTCTTCGGTCCTAATAAGTATTCGATAATTAGCGACTATAAAATCGATATGGAGCAAATCATTCCATTGGGTTGGGGATTCTTCCTTTTGCATTGGATAAACAGATTTGTGATTCTTCCTGTGTTTGACTTCTTGCAAAGTTTTGGTTGGAGCATGGGCTTGATTATATTCATCCTAACAATACTTGTGAAGATTGTATTGTTCCCATTGGCATACAAACAATTCGCATCAACAGCCAAAATGAAAGTTATAGCGCCTGAGGTGCAAAAAATAAACGAAAAATATCCGAAACAAGAACAAGCAATGCAAAAGCAACAAGCCATTATGAACCTTTACAAACGTGCAGGTATCAAACCGATGGCTGGTTGTTTGCCAATGTTGATTCAATTCCCTATTTTGATTGCGATGTTCCGTTTCTTCCCTGCTTCAATCGAGCTAAGACAACAATCATTCCTTTGGGCTGATGACTTGTCAAGCTATGATTCGATAATAAATCTTCCATTCAATATACCATTTTATGGTTCTCACATATCATTGTTCTGTTTGCTTATGACGGTTGCTCAATTGTTCTATACAAGAATAACAATGAAACAACAGCCTCAAAACCAGGGTATGCCTGGAATGAAGTTTATGATGTATTTTATGCCAGTTATGATGATGTTCTTCTTTAATAGCCAGTCTGCTGCATTGAATTACTATTACTTTGTTTCATTGTGCTTTACTTTCTTGCAGATGTTCATAATCAGAAAGACAATTGACGATAAGAAAGTTTTGGCAAGATTGGAAGCAAATTCTAAAAAACCGTTGAAAAAGTCTAAGTGGCAACAAAGAATAGAGGCAATGGAAAAACAAAACCAAGCGATACTTGCCGAAAGACAAAAACAACAACAAAGAAGAAAGTAATAATAAACCTCATTTATAAACATTAAAAAATTAAAGTGTTATGTATTTCGGATTAATGATTGCTATCTTTGTCATAGGATATGCCATGATAGCGTTGGAACACCCGTTAAAAATTAACAAATCAGCAACCGCCGTATTGTTGGCTGCAGTAATATGGGCAGTATTTGCTCTATTCGGACCAGGAATCAAAGACGGAGCTTTGATTCATCACCTTGGGGAAACAGCAGAAATACTTTTCTTCCTGTTAGGTGCGATGACAATTGTTGAAATCGTAGATAAACACGACGGTTTCTCAATTATCACAGACAGAATCACAACAACAAGCAAAAGAAAGTTG
>JAGBSA010000160.1 GCA_017632095.1 Bacteroidales bacterium
GAACAATTCAAACATAAGCAGTCTTTGGTAAACTATAATAACGATTTTCAGCCGCAAAGCTTCGAACAAGCTCATTGGCGTAAGATTTTATTCAAACAGAAACTTCCGAATAGATTAGCCGCTCTTGAAAAACTTAGTCAGAATCTTTGGTGGAGCTGGAATAGAGAGGCCTTTGAATTGTTTGAAAGCATAAATCCTGAAAAATTTTCCGCTTTTGAAAACAATCCTTTGCCACTTTTGGAAAGTCTATCTTTGCAAGAAATAGATGCTCTTTTGAAAAATGAAAGTTTTCTTGAAAGAATGGACAGAGTAGAGGAAATTTTCGATAGTTATATGCAAAGACCGTTTGATGCAAACGATGAGATGATAGCTTATTTCAGTATGGAATATGGCATAGATGACTGTTTGAAGATTTTTTCAGGAGGCTTGGGTGTCTTAGCTGGCGATTTCCTAAAACAAGCAAGCGATTCTAATAAGAACATAATAGGGATTGGATTGCTTTATCGCTACGGTTATTTTACTCAACGCATAACTCTACAAGGTGAACAGCTATGTGAGTACAATGCTCAGAGGTTTTCTCACCTTCCTCTTAAAGCAGAAAGAGATGAAAATGGGCAATGGAGAAAGGTATGTTTGACTTTGCCGGGAAGAAAATTAGAAGCTAAGATTTGGAGAATTGATGTTGGCAAGGTGCCTCTTTATTTGCTCGATACAGATGTTGAAAGCAATAGTGTTGAAGATAGAAATATAAGTAGCAGACTTTACAGTGGAGATAACGAAAATAGGTTAAAACAAGAGTTGTTGTTAGGAATAGGGGGCATAAAGTTGATAGAAGAACTTGGATTGTCTGTTAAACTTTATCATAACAACGAAGGACATGCAGCCTTTTCGTCTTTGGAAAGAATGAAACTTTATTTGCAAAAATTCAATTACACATACGCACAAGCTAAAGAATTAGTCAGGACAACAACTCTTTTTACTACTCACACGCCCGTTGCAGCTGGTCATGATATGTTTGAAGAGAATCTGTTGAGGGCTTATTTGGGCTATTTTGCAGAAAATTTGACAATATCGTGGCAAGAATTTATGCAACTCGGAAAGATGACAGACCAAAGCCAAGAGAAGTTTTCGATGAGTGTTTTGGCGATAAATTTCTCTGCACAGGTGAATGCGGTTAGCCTTATTCACAGAGACGTGAGCAGAACGATGTTTGCTTCTCTTTATAAGGGATATCTACCAGAGGAATTGCACATTGACTATGTTACAAACGGAGTTCATAACCTTACTTGGACGTCTCAGTTGTGGCAAAGATTATATGATAGTGTTTTTGATAAGAAGTATTTTAACGATGTCTCAAATCCTGATTATTGGAAGAAGATAAAGTCAGTTGAAAACTCTGTTATATGGGAACTACATAAGGAAGAAAAAGAGTCGCTTATTGAGTTTGTTAAATCAAGACTTCAAAAGGAATATTCATTAAGGGGAGAAAGTCCGACAATTTATTTTGATACTATAAAGAAATTAAACTCCGAAAAATTGACAATTGGTTTTGCAAGACGTTTTGCAACATATAAACGCGCCGATTTATTGTTTAGCAATCTTGAAAAGCTGAAAGAAATCGTCGATAAAGGAGTTCAATTCGTTTTTGCAGGCAAAGCCCACCCTCAAGACAAGGCTGGAGCTGATTTGATTCGTAGAATAATAGAGGTAAGTCGCATGCCGGAATTCATAGGCAGCATAATATTTATCGAAAACTACGATATGTCAGTTGCAAAACGCTTAGTCAAAGGTGTAGATCTTTGGTTAAATTTGCCGACACGTCCTTTGGAAGCATCAGGAACAAGTGGTGAGAAAGCCGTTCTTAATGGTGTTGTAAATTTTTCAGTATTGGACGGCTGGTGGGCAGAAGGCTATAAATCAGAAGCAGGTTGGGCTTTACCAAAAGAGGCAATCTATTCCTCAAATGAGTGTCAGAATACCTACGATGCACAGATGTTGTATGATATATTTTTGACACAAATCATTCCTACTTACTATGCTCAAAACGAAAACGGGATAAGTGAAAAATGGTGTGAGATGATGAAAAACACAATTGCAGATATAGCACCACATTTCACTATGAAAAGACAATTAGATGACTATTACGCTAAGTTCTATTCAAAGATGCTGGTTCGTAGAAATTTATTTGAGGACAATGATGCTTTGATTGCGAAAAAATATTCATCGTGGAAAAACAATGTAATGCGATATTGGGGCGATGTTCAGCCAATGGAATTTAATTGTCCGCACTCTGAGAAAGAGGCAATGAGTGTTTGCGATAAATTTTCCTTAGAAGTAGTTCTGTATGTTTCAGAATTGAATCCATCAGAAGTAGGGGTTGAGTTGATTATGGCAAACAAAGAAAACGAACAGATAAAAACTTATACCGATGTAATACCTTTTGAGTTGATTGAAACAATGGGTAAAACGGCTCGTTATAAGGTTGAGCTGACTGCACCCGTTGCAGGAGTGCATGATTATGCTATAAGGGTTTACCCATATTGCGATTTGATGCCTCATCGTCAAGATTTCCCTCTTGTGAAGTGGATTTAGAAAAAAATAAGATCTGAATTGCTTTCGTACAAATCATCTATTTGATGAATTATTGTGCGAAAGCATTTGTTTTTTACCTTATGTCCAAAAGCTATAATCAAAAGCTGCATTTTTTAGAAAACAATTTTCTTAAATCCTTTAATACTATCTTGAAATTAGTTCTTATCTTTGCAGTCGTTTTTTGGGGTAATCAAGATAGTATTTATGCAAATAATCACATTGACAACAGATTGGGGGTATAGCGATCACTATGTTGGGGTAGTGAAGGGAAGATTGTACTCTACAATATCCGATGTTAATGTGGTTGATATTAGTCATAACATTCCAAAATACGATTTGCTTTCTGCAGCATTTGTAGTTAAAAATGCGTGTTTTGAATTCCCGAAAGGAACTATTCATATCATAGACGTGAATAGCTATGAGACTACCATAAATGAAAGAGAGAAAAGAGAGAAAAACTTTGTTGCGATAAGTCATAAGGGACATTATTTCATCTGTACTGACGATGGATTGCCTTCAATAGTGTGTGGCGATGAGGATTTGGAGATTGTGCAAATCACATCTTACAATGAGTCTAACTATTATACGTTTACGGCTTTGGATTTATTCGCTAAGGTTGCCAAAAACATAGCTGAGTCAGGTAAAATCGACTTTTTGGGAGTGCGACAAGAAGGTTTGTTGAATAAAATTACAAAATCCTATCCGATAATACAGCATGATAGAATAACGGCAGAGGTAATCTACATAGACGATTACGGTAATGCTTTCTTAAACATTACAGATAGTGAGTTTCAAGCAGCATTGAACGGACGAAAGTTTTGCATAACGATAGATTCTCAAAAGAAGATAACATCGCTTTCTCAATCCTATGCAGACAATATGAGAAGGGACGATGTGTTGCTTACAATCAGTTCTACAAAACACCTTCAGCTTTCAATAAGAGAAGGAAGCATCAAAAAGCTTCGAAATTTGGAAGTTGGAAAGAGTGTAGTTATAGATATACTTCCTTAAAACGTTTAGATATTTTATTGATTTTTTGATATGAAATCATTGATTTGTTTGATTGCTTCGACGCTTCGAAGTGTCTGACAATCGGTGAGAGAACTTTCTATTCCAAGAACTCTGTTTTCGATAACTGCTTTCAGTTTGTTATAAGGAGCAGTGGACTTAAACGTATTCAAATCTTCTTGTCTTACTATGATAAAGTCGGGTTGTCGAGCGAAGATTGCCTCCTTGCTAATTGCCCATCCGTTGAGGTCTTTTGCTAAGTTCTCACCTCCAGCCAAACGAATAATGTCGTTGATAAAGGTATTGCCGCCTGCAGTGTAATCTCCTGTTTCTCCAAAGCCTGCAACATAGTAAACACTTGGCTTTTTGCTATTGTCGATATTCTTTTCGATGTCAGCAAGTTTTTGTTTCATATTATCGATAA
>JAGBSA010000161.1 GCA_017632095.1 Bacteroidales bacterium
CCAAAAGTAATTTTACGCCCGCTTTTTTGCAAGAAAGAACCATTTCTCTCACGCCTCTAACTTCGGTAAGTCCCCCTACATAACAAGCTATCTTCTCTTCTTTATCGCTATATTGGCTTTCGTTTTCGGTTAATGCCAATACAGGATAGTTCTTCACTACTTCGGAGCTTTTGATGCGGTATTTTAGAAATTTATCTCTTATTGTCTCGGTTGCACAAACAATTCCTGAAAGTCTTTTGCTTGAATAACGTTCGATATTTCTTGCTGTTATGAAAAGTATTCTTCGTGCAAATGTAGGTATGTAGTCTCTTTGCAACATCAATGCAGGGAAGTCTTCATGTGAATCGAAGATTACTTTTCCCTTTTTCAATAGTTTCAACGATGCAGATAACAAATCGGGGTCGTGAAAATGGTAAATGTCAGCATTTAATTCAAGAGCGACTTTGACAGCTTTGCGAGTTGTGAGAATCATTCTTTTGATTCGGCTTGCTTCTGCTTTACCTATGTCGATTATCTTAACGCCTTCTTTTTCCTCATCGCCTAATCCATCTGCTACAATTAAACTTACGTCATATCCTGCTTTGCATAAGGATAGGCATTCTTTATAAAAGATTCTTGAATCGTAGCGACGATGTACTACTGTAATGTGTACGACTTTTGTTTTCTGCATCTTCCTTACGTTTAATCGTCGATTATCACTCCGCTTCCAAGACATAGTTTTGCGTCAGGGGAATATATCACTCCGAATTGCCCTGCCGCGATTCCTTGAATCTTGTCTTCGCTTTCTATTCTGTAGATATCGTTTATCTTTCTCAACTTTCCGCGTGTGAAATCGGGAGTATGGCGTATTTTGAACAAGATGTCTTTCTCGTCTTCGAAGTCTCCCCAAATGTTTTCGGTGATATATTCGAATGCAGAGAGGTTTATGGTTTTCCCGTATTGAGTTTCGGGATCGTAACCTTGAGATACGTACAGTACATTCTCGTCCATGTCTTTTTTTACGACGAACCAAGGTCCTCCACTCAAGCCTAAACCTTTGCGTTGCCCGATTGTGTGAAACCAAAAGCCTTTGTGCGTTCCTAAAATCTTGCCTGTCTCCAATTCGACAATCTTTCCTTCTTTTTCTCCAAGGTATCGGCGAATGAAATCATTGTAATTAATCTTACCAAGAAAGCATATACCTTGCGAATCCTTACGTTCGGCTGACGGAAGTTTGCATTCTCTTGCTTTAGTCCTGACTTCGCTTTTCAGCATGTCGCCTATAGGGAACATAAGCTTGCTTACCTGCATGTAGTTTATCTGTCCAAGAAAGTAAGTCTGGTCTTTGACATGGTCTTTCGCCGTTGAAAGATAGGTTTTGTTGTTTACGACAGACGTAGTGCAGTAATGACCGGTTGCAATCTTGTCAAAACAATGTCCCCACTTCTTTTCGAAACTGCCAAACTTGATTAGCTTGTTGCACATCATATCAGGGTTTGGCGTAAGTCCCCTTCTGACAGCCTCAATCGTATAGCTGACAACATTATCCCAATATTCCTGATGCAGGGATACTATTTCAAACTTACAACCGTACTTTTTGGCTATGTAAGATGTTATTTCAATATCTTCTTCCGAAGGACAGTCGATGTAACCGTCCTTATCCTCCATTCCAATCTTTATATAAAAGATAGTAGGGTCGTAACCCATTTCCTTTAGGCGAACGACTGCTACACTGCTATCAACTCCGCCTGAAACCAAAGCTGCAATATTCATATCGAGGCAAAGTTACGATTTTTCTGAGTTTCGAGAATAGGATATGGACTGCTCATTTGAGCTTGATGGCTTAAAGTCTTGATTTTCTTTGTTTTAATTTTGCTCTGATGAAACGAAGATTCAGCGGCACGAAACGCCGTTTTGGAAAATTAAAACCAAAAAAGAATTTGCCGAATCTTGAAAAGAAAAAAATGAATCTTTGTTTTAGGAAATTGTTTCTTTGTTTTGTTTTTGCAAACGAAGTAGTTGGCGTCTGCGTTTCCACTTTTTCCAACGCTTTATAGGAGATAATGTACGTGAAGTACGGTTCAATTTCGGCAAATCATCGTTCGATTCTTTTGCCTTCAAGATATGGGCTTCCGCTATGCTGGCATTGAGTTCAAAACCTATGAGAAGAATATATGAATTGAGGTATATCCATAGCAGAACGATGATTAGTGCTCCTATAGAACCGTAAAGTGCGTTGTATTGCGAGAAGTGTATTATGTAGAAGTTGAATCCTTGTGTTGTAAGCAGGAACAAAAACGTTGCAAGCGTAGCTCCGGCAGAGAAAAAGGTGTAATGGGTTCGTGAAGCTGGCGTATAGTAATATAGAGAAGCGAATGCAAGGTAGACAATCCCTATAAGAACTATCCATTTCGCTATTTTGAGCATAAGTATACTTATCTCAGAATAGAGAAATCCCTCTTGAACAAGGTAATTGACTAATAGCTTAAATCCTCCTGTCAATGTGAAACTTATAATTAGTACTATAGGAATGAGAACGACGATAAGGATACTCATCAAACGACGTTTCAGCCATCTGCGTTTTTCTATTGTGTGGTGCGTTTGGTTGAATGATATCAGTATGGCGTTGATTCCGTTCGATGCGACAAAGATTGATGTTACGAATCCGACAGATAGCAATCCTGTATGCTTACGACTGAGTATTTCGTTCAAGGTTGATTTTATTGTAGGATAGATTGAAGATGGGACCATTTCCTTTAGAAAGTCGAAAAGTTGCATTGCGTAATATGTAGTGTCGAAATAGGGTAGTAAAGTGAATAGGAAGAGAATCAAAGGGAACAATGCAAGTATGAAATGGAAAGATGTTGCTGCTGCTCTTTGATTTAGGACTCCTCGTATAAGCCCTTTTACAAAGAATACCGCTACATCAAATAGCGGTATTCCTTGAAAACCCGGTACAACCACCATTCTGGAGGCATGTAATATATTTCTGACAGGTCGCCAGTAGATAAACTTACGAAGAAACTTAGTCTCCATAAAATGATTCTATCAATTTTCTGCCAGTAAACTTAAATCAACACTTTTAATCTGATGTGTCAATGCTCCGACTGAGATAAAATCAACTCCGGTTTGAGCATAAGATAGAATGGTTTGGGAGGTGATTCCACCAGAACTTTCAACCTCATAACGATGTGCAATCATTTCTACAGCCTTTTTTGTATCCTCTACACTGAAGTTGTCTAACATTATTCTATCTACTTGTCCTATGGCGAGAACTCTTTCAAGCTCGTTGAAATCTCTTACCTCTATTTCTATCTTAAGGTCAAGATTTTTCTCGGATAGGTATTTTCTTGTTTTCTCTATTGCTTTCTCTATACCACCTGCAAAATCGATATGATTGTCTTTAAGCATAATCATATCAAACAAACCAATTCTGTGATTGGTTCCTCCTCCCACTTTTACTGCATATTTTTCCAATATTCTCATAGTAGGAGTTGTTTTACGTGTGTCAAGAAGTTGTGTGGTAGTTCCTTCTATCAACTTCATATAATCAGAAGTGGTAGTTGAAATACCAGATAATCGTTGCATATAATTCAAGACTGTTCTTTCTGCTGTCAAAATAGAGATAGAGGAGCCTTCGACTACGAATAATACATCTCCTTTTTTGACTCTCTCTCCATCTGTTACGAATGCTTCAAACCTCAATGTATTATCAACTAATTCAAATACCATTTTGGCAATCTCCATTCCACAGATAATACAATCTTGTTTTGCTACAAGTTTTGCTTTACTTGTTGCTGATGAATCTATGCACGCCAAAGAAGAATGGTCGCCTTCGCGAACATCTTCTTTGAGTGCTGTCATTATATGCTCTTTTATATATTCTCTATCAAGCATTTTGTTTATTTGTTTATTATCATAATTGTTTCCCATTTGATATGCTCTGAAGAAACTTTAATGATATAAGAACCTGTTCGCAAATCAGAGAAGTTAAAGTTGTTTTCGCCGTATTGAATGTTCGTATTATTCAACGTTAACATTATTTTACCTTCCATAGACACGACTTCTATTTTAACATTCGATAAATCTACGTCTGAAAGCAAACAAATATTTCCATCAGATGGGTTTGGAATAAGTTTAATTGAGTTTTGGTTATAGTCGATGTTATCTAAACCAACTCCCATTTGAACATTTACTGTGATATAACCTGAAGTCTTTTCTTCACAATTTCCACTCTTTACAACAGCTCTGTAATCCCATAGACCATCTTGTGGTGGAATGTCTGTGAAATAAACACTGTCTTGAGAGTTTTCAATTCTTTCCCAGTTGAATCCTTCTTTGCGTTTCTCCCAATAAAGAATATCGCCAAGGTATGCTCGTAATTGTAATCTCAATTCTTGTCCAGAACGAGGATCTTCACTTACTAGGAATACGTTTCCTCCTCTTGTTGAAGGATCTATTGTGATTGTTACTGTATTACTTGTATCTGATACAAATCCTGAATATACTATTCTTCTGAAATAAGTAGTTGAGAAAAGTTGTCTCATTTCTAAATCTCTGCCTGTTGCAAGTGATGACATAGTACTTTCTATCCAAGTGATACTATCGGTACTCATTATCCATTGATAAGTATATGTCGAGCCATCTCCTCCGGTTGGTGTGCTTCCTTCAAGAGTGTTTGCAACAATTCCTTCACATATTTGTTGGTCTTCTGAAATTGTGTTGTTGAATATAGGAGTGTAAGGTGTTGTTACCATGTATTCTTCGCCATAAGCAGTACCATACGAATTTGTTGCAAAGGCTTTGATGTAGTAATTTGTGTTTTCTTGTAAGTTATTCATTGTTCCATTGAAATCTCCTAAGCCTTGACCAAGTGTGATCACGTTGTCGTCTATAGTAGGGTTTGGTTCATTTGACCAACAGATACCTTTGCTTGTAACGTTTCCAAGACCTTCGTATGGCACACTTCCTGATACATTTATACTATTATAAGTTGCTAAAACAGGTTGGTTAGTTGTTACCATTGGAATTTGGAGTATAGCGTTTACAACTATGTTTTTCAATTCTATTGATGAGGTATTAGATATTCCTTCAAAGGCTATGAAGTATTCTCCGCTTGTGTTAATCAAACTGATGCTGTCTCTTGTGAAGTCATTTGCAGCTGTGCTGATCACACTTAAAGTTTGCCACTCTTGTTCTACGTTTGATTTGTATAGAATTTTAAGTGTGTCTATTTCAGATGTTGCAGATAGAGGTTGTTTTCTGTCGAAACAAATGCTTGCTCCTTCAAAATTCTCAAGCATAAAGATAGGTAAAACTAACATATCATTTGTTCCTGAAACAGAAGATGAGAATGTATATGTTGATGTTTCAGAAGAATAGTTCCAACCATTGATTTCAAGACATAAATTCTCTTCTGCAGAGACTGTATAAGGGTAAGAACCTATTCTTTCACATTTTGTTGTTATTTGTAATTCTTCTCCGTATGACAAGTGTCCGATATTTTTTGCAAAGGCTCTGACATAATAAGTTGTATTTGGCTCTAAAGACAACATGTCCAATGTGTATTGATTTGCTATAGGTGTTTCGATTACATTGTCTTCAATTGTTGGCATGCTATGTGTTGCATAGCAAATACCCAATTCGGATACTGCGTTATTACCATTTGAAGTTAAAGATGATGAAATTTCGACCGAAACATCTGTAAGTTTATCAAAAGACAGTGTGTTTACGACTGGGAATGCAGATGCGTCAGCTTCATATATCTCTAGTCCGTCAAGACATATTCCATATCCACCTTTAAGATTTGCTTCAAAAGCTATGAAATAGTTTTCTGAAGTATTAGGTAAATCAATTACAACTTCGGTCCAAGTAGATTTGTTTGAGGTGTATGAATTCAAAAGAACCCAAGATGAGTTTGAAGATGTTTTATAGTAAACTTTTAAGTTGTCTTGTTTATTAGATTTTGCTTTTTGTGCGTAATTGAATTTCAATTTTGCTTGACTTATGTTTACCAAATTCAAAGGAGGTGTTACCAATTTAGTAATTTGTGTGCCGTTTGTCCAATCAGAACGAATGAATGCCCATTTTGAACCTGATGCGGCAGAGGCAATAGCTCCATTTTCATAAGCAGAATCGGTAACTGTCCATTTGTTTGATACGAAAATTCCATACTCGTGTCCCCAACAGTTGAGATTATTTTGTTCAAAGCTTTCAACAAAAGGAATATCTATAAGTTGCATGCAATTTGTCCTTACTTTGATTATCTCTCCATAACCTACTTTGTCTGCAGTTTTTGCGTAAGCTCGAACAAAATATTCTGTGTTTTCATTCAAGTTGTTCAAACTTACAGTATAGTTGTTCGTTGAAGTTGTTGCAATGTTTGTAGAGCATAAAATGGTAGGAACGCTTGTTGTGTCAGAGAAACAAACTCCTCGTTCAATGATATTAAGAGATTGTCCATTGCTAACAGATGCTGTTACATTGATGCTTTCAGAAAAGCCTTCTGCACTTACTGTTGTAACAACAGGTCTTGTTGCGTCGGTATCACCATAAATGAATGTGATGTTTTTTGTTGTTGTATTTTCAGCGATATTAGTTATTGGGCGATTCAAATTTGCTCCTGATATTGTCTTACTATTAGGTGTTGAGGTGTCTGTAAAATTTGTGTTGTTGCTTGTTCCTGGGAATGGATTGCCTGCACGTGAGTATGAGCTGGAGTTTGCTTCCTCTAAGTCCATTCCTGGATTTGTTCCTATACAGTTTGCACAATTAGAGTTCCATCCTGCAACGTTTTTGTTGATGTGAAAAATCAACATTCCATGTCCTGGTAAATAATAATCCCAACCCACTTTTTGTCTATTTTCTAAGATGAAATATTCTGTTGGACTTACGGTCATCTTGTATGCCTTGTTGTCTGAATACAATGGGGGTAGGGTATTGCTTCCCAAAGTGGTCAATTCTTCTATTGTTATGTAGCCTCGTACTTCTCTTTCGTGAGCTGACCAAAGTGGAGGGCATTTCCCGCCATTGTTATAGTTACCCGAACACATCAAGTCCCATTCTCCATGATCGGCAAAGCTGCCTTGTTCTTCGTAATCGGTATCATAGTAGTCGGCTTGTCCTAAAACGTGAGAGAATTCGTGGCAGATAGTTCCTATAGTCAAAGGCTCTGAATAGTAAGAAGAACCTCCAAGTTCAGAAGATACTCCATAGTTGTAAACATATACGCCATCAACTGCATAAGGATTGTATAACACTGAGCGGTGTGGCCAAATTGTGTAAGAGGCTCCTCCTGATGCTGCAGAATGTCCTGCATATAACACATAGACACAAGAAACATGATCACCTTCTCCGTTTGTAAATTCAGAGAAATCAAGTTCTGCATTTGCAAATTCAACTGCCTCAATAACCAAATCCCTTGCTCTCATGTCGGTATTGGTTCCAGGATAATTTTCTCCGTAATAATTTAGGTTGTTAGCTGCGGTGTAAGGTCCTACAACTGTAGCTTCTACATTTAATTTCCCTGCAGAAGATGCGAAAAAGTAATCATGAATACTTCCTTGGTGTCCATTGACAGAGTATCCTACTTGATTGAATAAAGCATCTACTTCTTCTCTTGGTGTGGAAAAAGGAAAATCGGCATAGGACATCAAGATAACAACCATTTTGTAGTTTTCAATATTTTGAGAACTGCTTTTACTTTGACCTATTTGTTGTTCAAAATCACTATATGCAGCCCATAGCTGTTTCAAATATGAAATTTGTTCTTGAGAATAAAACAAATTTTTGTCCAAATTTGCAGTAAATGCTATTTCTTCAGTATTTCTGTCTGCTATATTGTGGTATATAACATCAGAAGGTATCATTCCTCCTTTCCCATCGGAGATAGCATATACAAAGTCGCCATTATCAGCTCTCATAAGTGTGAATCCATCTAAGCTCTTTGCCCAATTGACTTTTTCATCACCTTTTAGAACAACTGTAACGGTGCTTCTGTCAGATTGAACGAAATCCAACGGATGTGGATACGCCGGTGCTGAAAACGATTTCAAGTTGATGGTAATCATCAACAAAATCAAAACCCAAAACTCTTTTCTTTTCATACGTTTATTTAATGATATAAAATTTTCAAAGCTACAAAAATACTTCCTTTATGCGAAATGCCCAAAAAAAAAGCCGAAAAAATGGAGTTATATCTTAATAAAAATCATTTTGATACGTATTTGGTGTTGCTGAATACAGATTTAGTAAAAACGAAACTTGATTTGGTGGGACTGAATTCAAGTTTTGGGAAATTAAAACGAAGATTCAATTTATTAAAACGAAGACTTATTTAGAGGGAAACTTTATGGCAAAAAAAAGAGTCGGCATTTTTGCCGACTCTTTTAAGTGTTCTTACTTTTTGGTTGGAACTTTTATCGTTTCACCATGGTCTTCGATTATCATCTTATACCATTCTTGAGGATATTCTGGTTGTTCTGGGAAAACACATTGTCCTTTTCTGTAAGGGCTTTCTTCAAATTTTCCATTGGTTTCTTTTTTGATGTTTCCATCTATGTATTTTACCAAAAGGAATTGGCTAAGTTTTCTCCATGAATTCATAGTTTGTTCAGCCTTTGCAAGAGAGAATTGAGTCATAACTTCTCTCATCTTTGCAGGATTGTCTTTTTCTGCAATCAATCTCTTGTCAACTTGCTCTACTTCGTTGATGAATGAGCTTTCCAACTTGTTTTGTTCTTTTCTAATATCAACAATCATATCTGAATATCTTGAATATGCCATATTAGTTACAAGGTTGAATAACCAGAATGCTGAAGTCTCAGAGTATTATACCATGCTTCCATTTCCTTCTGCAAAGCAATGAGGAACTTTTTCTATTGAGCAGTACATTGGAACGTTAACTGTTGTATATGTATCATCAACTCCGAACCACAAAATGCCTTTTGCTCCTTCCGGC
>JAGBSA010000162.1 GCA_017632095.1 Bacteroidales bacterium
AGAATCGAAGAAGAATGCGAAATAAACGGCACAAGCATTAAAGACAATTCATACAAATAATTTACAATCGACGGTTCAGGCTTTTTGTCCTACATGTGGAGCGGCAAAAACAACTCCGAGACAAACCTAAGCATCGATTTGATACAGATAACCATATCGAAAGAAATCTCGCAAACAGGTTACAAGGTTTGGATAAACTGCATCGACGGCGTTAATTGCATCACCGAGAAAGGCACCATAGGCAAAAACGACACCTACTACGGAGAATACAACAAGACCTACCTTCCGGCAAATAACGAAAGCGACATGAACGCCATCTACTACCAAATGGAATACCTGCTGCAACTTGCCAACGAGATAAGGTAAGACAAGATTAATCAAGCAGATTCGAGAAAAACACATTATTTGAAACAACACAAATCTGCACAATCAGACAATAAAAACTGCATCATTCTTCACTTAAATGATGCAGTTTTTTCTTTTACGAGACAAAAGAGAACTCTTTGTTGCTTACTCTTTCGAAGAGCAACCCTCTTGCTGCAATCTGAATATCATTTTCTGACGTTCTATCTCGCTTGACAACTCTTCTTTCGTTGGCAAGAAAGTAAGATACTTCGCTTGAAACAACCTATCATTATCTTTAAGCATAGAGTATCGTGCCATATCCTCACTTGTACGAGAACAAAGTATCAGACCAATTGTCGGATTATCCCCCTCTGTTCGTTTCAACTCATCATACATTCTGATATACATATCCATTTGCCCCACATCTTGATGGTTTATTTGTTCCGTTTTCAAATCAACAAGCATAAAGCATTTGAGAATATAGTTGTAAAATACAAGGTCGATATAAAAGTCCCCCATATCCGTACGAATATGCTGCTGACGAGCAACAAAAGCATAGCCTTTACCCAGCTCCATAATAAACTTTTGAAGATGTGAAATAATAGCACTCTCCAATTCAGTTTCGGAAAATTCTGTATTTTGAGCCAATCCCAAAAACTCAGCAACAACAGGATTTTTAATAAACTCTAACTTATCACTCTGCATAGGTGCCGTAATCTGTTTCATTTCGTCTTTTACAACTTCCTTTGCTTGTGAGTGCAACAATCGATAATAATATTGCGATGATATATTACGATGAAGCGTGCGAACACTCCACATTTCTTTAGATGCCTCTTGCATATACCAATCACGAGCTTGCTCATCACTAACTGTAAGCAACTCTCTATAATGCGTCCAAGTAAGATTTGGCACTCGCGAATGCCATTTTTCTATATCTTTGAAATAGAGATAAAATTGTCTGTAATCTTGCAAGCGACGAACAGAATAAGAATTGCCATATATTGGCATCAATTCAGCTGCAAGATTTTTCAGTAGAGCCTTACCATACTCAGCCCGACAAACACCACCTTGCTCCTCCTCCACAATACGACGTCCCACCAACCAATTCGATTGAATCATCAATGTGTTGATCGAAGCATACGCCTGCCTTCTTGCCTGTTCGATAATCTGCTTAATATCGGCTACAACATCTGTGCTACTGTGAATCTGAATTTGTTTCATAATACAAAGATAGTGTTTTTTAATAAACCGGCAGCAGAAAGCAGTATTTGTTTGACATTCTTTTTATTTTTAATTTTTCTTTACTATAATTTTAATATAGCTTTAATATAATTATATTATATATTTATTATTAGAGGAAGTTTTTTCCTTGTTGGCAGGAAATTATTTCCTTATAGCAAGGAAGTTTTTTCCCAGCTGTAAGGAAATTTCTTCCTTGTTTGAAAAAGCGGTTTCCTCCTATGGTTCTCTCTCTTTCTTTGAATGGCTGTGTGCTTTCTTGATGTTGGAATGTCAAATCGGCAAGAATAGTCGAATGTGCTTCTATTGATTGTCTTGGTTTTCGATTACCCAAACCAATTCCTCGTACCATTTCTCGGAGAAGCGTCTTATCAATGGTTCTTTCAAGACCTTATACAGCGGTTCTGCTTTCTCGTTTTTCAAAGCGTCCTTACAAATGTCCCATCTATGATAATTCAAGGCTTGAAACTCGCCGTAATCCTTCACTCGAATCGGATAAAGATGACATGAAATCGGTTTTTGAAAGTCTATCTTCCCATCTCTGTATGCTCGTTCGATTGCACACAAGGCTGTGTCGTTTTCATACACCACAAAGGCACAATCTCTGCCCTCGATTATCTTGGTGCACAAATCTCCATCTGTATCCTTTTCCCAAAAACCGTCCTTTATCGCCTCTAT
>JAGBSA010000163.1 GCA_017632095.1 Bacteroidales bacterium
AAGGATTAGAGATATGAAAAATAGAAAGAAAATAGCCATTGTTTTGGTTGTGGCAGGTGTTTTGATGATGTTGTTGGGTATTTGCTCACTTTGCTTTACTTTATCTAAGGTTAAGAATGATGCAATTGTTGAGGTATATGTTTATCCGAATACTTCGTTTGAGCAACTTAAAGGAGAATTGCAACAAAAAGGTGTTATAGATGCCGGGATTGCGTATTCCTCTTTTGTGAAACTGTTGAGTGATATGCAGAATGTTAGAAGCGGATTTTACAAAGTAGAACCCGGTATGACGCAATTGAATTTGGCAAAAATGTTCGTAAGAGGTCTGCAAACCCCTGTGAAACTTGTTATAGGGAAATCAAGAACGCATGAGGAGTTTGCAAAAAAGATTTCATCGCAACTTATGATGGAGGAAAGGGATTTGCAAATTGCGATAGACAATAGAGAGTGTGATAAAGATTTGTTTGAATGTGTTGTGCCGGATACTTATGAGGTTTATTGGAATATAAGTGCTGAGAAATTGTTGCAAAGATTGGAAAGTGAGAGTGCAAAATGGTGGGAAAGCCAAGCTGAGAAATTGGAAACTATAGGTTTGAATCCTCATCAGGTTATAGTCTTAGCGTCAATTGTGGAGGAGGAAACAAACAAGAATGACGAGAAACCGATAATTGCAGGTGTGTATATAAATCGTTTGAACAAAGATATGCTTTTGCAAGCTGACCCTACAGTAAAATATGCCGTGGGAGACTTTTCTATAAAGCGTGTAATGTATAAGCATCTTCAAACAGACTCGCCCTATAATACCTATATGTATAAAGGATTGCCTCCTTCACCGATTTGTTTGCCTGAAAAGAGTTCTTTGATGTCGGTTTTGAATTATAGGAAACATAATTACATATTCTTCTGTGCAAAAGAAGATTTTTCGGGTTATCATAATTTTGCGGAGACTCCTGCAGAGCATTATGCAAATGCAAATCGCTACCAAGCAGCTCTTAATAAATTAGGAATAAGATAAAGAAAAAAGGCTCGGAGATTCAAATTCGAGCCTTTTTTAATCTTTGGAATATTAAAGTAAATCCTAAAATTGCAACAAAAAAAGGGCAAGCTACTTATATCGCACCGCTACAACCTCATTACCTTGCTGCGTTCCCGCCCTGGGGAGATTCAGAGGGAGCTGGTCGTACAAGACTTACCCGACTGCAAAAGTACAACAAAAAACCTAAACTGCAATAAAATTTTGAAAAAATCTGCTTTGAGTCTGTCGAAATCTTATTTGATTAAATTGCTATTTTGAGTCCATTATTTTCAATTTCAATACATTTTCATATCTTTGCAACTTCAAAAAACAATATTTATGATTAAAAAAACAATATGTATTATTGCTGTATGCCTTTATTGTTTTACAGCATTTTCACAAAAGATTAACGTGATTCCTCAGCCTCTTAGCGTAGAGGAATATCAAACAGAGGGATTTGAATTGAGCAAATCAACAACGCTTTATTTGGATTTGAAAGGCGAAGAAATGGAAGTAGCAAAATATTTGCAAAATAGCTTTCAATTAACCTTTAATTCATCGCTAAAAGTCTTGGATAAGAAAAAGATAAAACGCAATTCAGAAAATGCAATCGTGTTTGTGAAAGTCTCAGATAAAAAATTGGGCAAAGAAGGCTATGAATTAAACATCGACAACAAAAGAATAGTGGTTCAAGCTAATGAAAAGGCCGGCTTTTTCTACGCTTTGCAAACACTGTATCAATTGTCTGACGGAGCCTTGCTTTGTGGCCATTATACATATCCTAAAAATGTCAAGTCAGATGCTAAATCCAATGTGATAACTCTTCCTGCCTGCAAGATAATAGACTCGCCTCGCTTTTCTTATCGTGGAAAGCATTTCGATAGTGCAAGACATTTCTATACTATTGAGCAAGTTAAAACACACATTGACTTGATGGCGTATCACAAATTGAACACTCTGCATTTCCATTTGACAGATGACCAAGGTTGGAGAGTGGAAATAAAACGCTATCCGAAACTTCACACAGTCGGATCTAAAAGAGAGGGGACTATTATTGGACATTACAACGACAATGACCAAAGAAATCCGAACTACGACGGTGTTCCTCATGGCGGATATTACACTCAAGAAGAGTTGAAAGAACTTGTAGCATACGCAAAAGCAAGAAACATTGATATTATTCCCGAAATAGATTTGCCGGGACACGCAAGTGCAGCCTTAGCAGCTTATCCTGAACTCGGTTGTGCAGGAAAAGGCTACAAGGTTCAAGGAACTTGGGGAATTTTTGAGGAAGTTTTCTGTACTGATGATAGTGTTTTAGAATTTTTGAAAGGCGTTTTCGACGAATTGATTGAAATTTTCCCATCACAATACGTACATATAGGGGGCGATGAGTGTCCAAAGACAATGTGGAAGACTTGTCCAAAGTGCCAAGCTCAAATAAAGCGTTACGGATTAAAAGATGAGAAAGAACTACAAAGTCATTTTATGGCATTGTTGCAAGATTACCTTGAATCAAAAGGAAGAAAAGTAATAGCATGGGACGAAATTCTTGAAGGAGGAGCAAGAAAGGGAACAACAATTATGTCTTGGCAAGGAGAGAAAGCAGGAGAACAATCTGCAAAAGATGGTTTAGATGCGATAATGTCTCCGGCTGCTTATTTGTATTTTGATTACTATCAAGGTGAACCTGAATGCGAGCCTCTTGCAATAGGGGGTTACACCACTCTGAAGAAGGTTTATCTTTACGAACCAATGCCTGCGGGACTTACTCCTGAGCAAGAAAAACATATAATAGGAGTTCAAGCAAACTCATGGACGGAATACATTCCTACTTACGATAAATTACAATACATGGACTTTCCTCGCACTGCAGCACTTTGTGAATTGGCTTGGTGCAAACCTGAAAACAAAGATTACGAACGCTTTTTGGCGAAGTTGGAAAAGTTGTTTAAGGCTTACGATGCAATGAATGTGAATTACTCTCGCTCGCATTATGCAATCAATGCGGAGGTTTCGTACGATGTAAACTTGCAAAGCCCGATAGTAAACTTATCTACATTTGCAAAAAACGCCGATATATATTATTCGACTGATACTTCGGCAAACGCAACCTTTGTTCCATTTGAAGGAAACATCGCAATAACAAAACCAACCGTGCTTACGGCATACGCAGAACGCGACGGAAAACGTGTGTCTCCAATTTTTAAGGCATCATATCACCCGAACAAGGCAACAGGAAAGTCATATACGATTGAGAATCTCAACCCTCAGTATTCGGGAAGCACGACTTACGCTCTTACGGACGCACTTGTGGGCAGTCAAAAGAGCTATGACAAGTGGGTAGGTACGTATGGATACGACTATTCGGTGCTTGTGGATTTGCAGCAAGAGGAAGAAGTGAGTGAAATCTCGATTAACTTCCTCGAAAACGTGGGTAGCTGGATTTTCTTACCGCTTTCAGTTGAGTTTTTCGTAGGTGAATCACCTGAAAGCTTAGAAAAAATATCTGATTCACAAGTTGCGATTAGCAAAAGCGGTCAAATACAAAACTACAAAGCAGCATTCGATAAGAGAAAAGCAAGATTTGTAAAAATATTTGCAACAAGCCAAAAACGTTGTCCAGATAACCACCCTGGGGCAGGCTATCCTGCACACTGCTTTGGTGATGAGATAATCGTGAATTAGTCAATAAATAAGACAGAAAGCCCATTTAGTTAGGATATATAGCCAATAGATAAATGTATATCTTTACAATAGATTTTGAAGATTGGTTTGAAAGAAAACAGAATGCAGAACTTAAGCCTCTACCTCTAAGCAGGCTTAAGTTCGGTTCTGATGAGATGTTAGCCATAGTTGAAAAGGCAGGGGTAAAACCAACATTCTTTATCTTAGGTTGCACAGCCGAACGTAATCCATCTTTGATTGCAGAAATTGCAGACAAGTATGACATCGGTATCCACGGATATGAGCATTACAATTGTAATGATATATCAGTTGAGGTCTTCGAAAAAGATTTGCGAAAGGTTAAAAGATTGCTTAAAGACATAACAGGGAAAGATGTAAACAAGTATAGAAGTCCTAGTTTCTCTCTTGCAAATCGTTCTTTCTTGAAGGTGTTAGTTGATAATGGGATAGAAGTGGATTGTTCTCTTGCTTCAATCAATCATCAATACGGTTCAAAAGTTTTGTCTTCAAACTCCCCTTGTAGGATTCTTGTTGATGGAGCAGAAATCAAAGAATTTCCACCCACAACAATAGGATTTGGAAATTTCAAATTTGGATTCCTTGGAGGTGGTTACTTTCGTATGCTTCCGTATTCAATAACCAGGAAACTGACTTCTCAAAATAAGGAATACGCATCAGCATATATACACCCATGTGATTTAGATAAGAAATTACCATGGGACTATGCTGAAACAATTCAATTAGAGGAGCGAACTTTTTTTGCAAAGCTGAAAGCACAAGTTGGTTTGAAAACTTCAGCACGAAAATTGGAACGTTGGTTATCTGATTTTGATTTTGTAGATGTTGAAACCGCAGTGAAAATGATTGATTGGGAGAATACACCTCTTGAAAAGATGTAAATATTTCTTGAAAAGAATTTTACGAAACGAGCTTTTAGATAACTGAAAGCTCGTTTTATTTTTCTAAAATCAAGAAATTTTGCATATTTTTGTAGATTGAAATGTGTTCTGTTTCAGATATGAAAAACGTATTCAAAAATACCTATACTTATTTGCTTATTTTGATATTGCTGTGTTTGCATGCAGAATCTATGTTTTCGCAAATTGCGTTGCGGGAATTAGGTTGTGGTATGGCTATTGTTGAATTTTCAAATATAGATCAAGCAGAAAAACAAGTGCAGCTTTATACCGAGAGTGCTGATGACACAATTGTTTTTCGCGAAGACTTTTCGCGATTGCCACATGCTCAAAGTGGAGGATTGATATGTAATTCCATGATACAACTACGCCTTCCTGATAGCTATACTCTTTATCCTAAATGTACTGCAAAGAGGATTTACTCTCCTAATGGCGATACTTGTTTCTTTCAAATCGATGGAGAATTCTCTACACCTTTGTTAGATTTATCTCCTTATTCAGATACGATTCGCATATCTTTCAAATTGAAAACAGAAAGCAATTATTCATCAATCTTTTCTTTGAACTCAGTAAGTCCGAACGGAACTCAAACGCTCTTAAAGCAAATCTCAATTCCTAAAAATACTACAATGCTGTTCGATAGTGTGCTTGTGTTAAATCAAGATAGTGTTAGATTCAATCTATCCGCTAATGGATTTGTTGCAATAGATGATTTGATTATTACATCTCAGCCAGAGAGTAGAACAATTTGTCAAACTATTGTAACAAATGCTGATACTTGTGTGTTCACATCTCTATCTGCCTCGACAAAATACTATTGCACTGTTTCGGGCTTGGAAGAAACACTGTCGTTTACAACACCTAAGGCTTTACAATTAGGAGGTATGTCTAACCTAAGTCCGTATCAAGTCTATCTTACTTCTTATTTCTGTGACGGAATAACAAATCCAAGATATGTGTTAAAAAGACTGTCCGACCAAACTACTATTTACGCAACCGATTTGTTTATTTCACAAGTTGCAAGCACCAATACATACAACCGAGCTATTGAAATATACAACGGAACAGGGCGGGATATATGCCTGCAACCTTATACCATAGTAACAGATATTCATACCGGAGCAGGAAATTATACAACTACCAATGTTCTTGCTTTCTCTGAATCAGATACAATTAAGTCTGACTCTTGTATAGTTGTGATGCAGGCTCTGCAAGCAATGACAGAGAATAGCAATGGAGTGTTTTATGTTAATCCTGCAATATTTGGAGCTGTTGTAATAGATGGTAACGATCCTATTGCTTTGATTAAAGACAATGATACTTTGGATATATTCGGTAATTTTTCGGAAAGCGTCAATAATACACAAGCTTGGGCAACCGAAAGTATGAGAACAGCAAAAACGGTTTTGCAAAGACAATCGTGGGTATCAAAAGGTGTGAATACTAATCCACAACAAGGATTCCCTACACTTGAAACGGAATGGGTGCAATTAGGAAATTTAAGTTCCACATCAGCAGAAAATTTTGCAGATTTTGGTTCTCATACAATGAATGGGGCTTTGAGTGGGCAGTGTCTTGATTCTGTAGAACTTGTTTTAGAATCTGCAGTATCGGAGTTAAAATTAGATAATTTGGAAGCAAGTACTACATATGAAATATACCTTTTGGCAGAATTTTCAGGAAAAACGGTAAAGTCTGAAACTTTGAGATTCAAAACCGGAAAGCTTACTCAACGAACCGAAAGCGGACATTGGTTTGACGGAAATTGGACCAATGGTATTCCTGATTCAATGGACGAAGCTGTTGTCTATAATCCGCAAACGCTTATCATACCTGAAAGTAGCAATGCAAAATGTTATCGGTTGCTAATTAAAGATACACTTGGTGCAGATAAAGCAAGAATTTATAATAATGGTAATTTATTTTGCAAAGACGCTGTTTATACAGATGTGAACTTTGTGAAGAATGAGCAAGATAGCGTTTCGTATTACTTATTTGGCATTCCATTAGTAACAGAAATCCTTTCTCGTGATAGCCTTATTGCTTTCTTTAATTCTTATCCAAATGTAGAACTATTTGAAAGCCCACAAGACGATAATTTTGCATTGACTCAATCGTATCTTCTTAAAGTTAGAGAGAATACTACTTTAACTTTGAAAGGCACATTGCATAATGCAACAAACTACGATTTGATTTCTGAAAACTCATTTGGCTTACAAGATTTGCAATATCAAACATTGCTAAGCTATAATCCATATTCATTTTCAATAAGTGTGAATCAATTGTTGCGAGAGAATGTATCTCTGCCACAAAGACTGAATCCGCAAACAGGAGTTTTTGAACCAATGTCGTTAAGTGATAGTTTGCAAAATTATGAGGGCTTTTTGGTAGAACAAATTTTGCCAAACTCAGAACTATTATTGACATCAACATCGTTAAGCCCGATTCCGGAAGAGGAAAATGATATTTTAATAATCACACTTGGCAATGGAGAAAAGTCAGACAAAGCAATAGTGAAATTTTCTGACAATGCAGTCGAATCATTCAATGTCTTGACTGATAATCACAAGTTTTCATTGAATGAAAATGTAGTGTTGATTTCATATTTTAAGGATTCAGAGTCTTTTTCAAAGAAAACCTTACCTCAATTTGAAGATAGCATAAGTTTGGATTTTGAATTAAACATACCTAAATTAGGAGTCTATTCAATAAGACTAGATAAGCAATTTGCAGAAGAATGTTATGTGATTGCTCTTTCTGATAAAGAAAGTGGTGTATTTTTGTTTGACTTTATGCAAGATAGCATCTATACATTCCAATCCTCACAAGGAACAAAGCATTTTTGCTTAAAAATTTACAAAACATTATGTGGAATAGATGAATTATATAGTAAAAACGATATATCTTTGTCGCAAAATGGCAAAGAAGTAAGAATAAAAACCAATAACAAGATAGAGAAGATATCTTTGTTTGATATGTATGGCAGATGCTTGAATGTGATTTATGGTAATCAAGTTGTAATATTACCAAACAAAGGTGCGTTTCTCCTAAACATAAAAACAGATAAAGGAAATAGAAACTATAAGATATTAAATCTCGAGTAAACAAAAGTATATTTTCTATTCGATGAGTTTAATTCTTTGAAAAACTAAAACGGAAAGCAAATTATATGAAAAAAGCACTCATAAGCGGAATCACAGGTCAAGATGGTAGTTTTTTAGCTGAGTTTTTAATAGAAAAAGGTTATGAAGTTCACGGAATAATACGCCGTAGTTCATCTTTCAATACTTCAAGAATAGAACATCTTTATTTGAAAGAATGGATTAAGGACCAAAAACAAGAACGTGCTATCAATCTTCACTATGGAGATATGACAGATTCATCGTCTTTAATCCGCATTTTACAACAAGTACAGCCCGATGAGATTTATAATCTTGCGGCTCAAAGTCATGTGAAAGTAAGTTTTGATGTTCCAGAGTACACAGCTGAAACAGACGCTGTGGGAACGCTCAGATTATTGGAGGCAATCAGAATATTAGGATTAGAAAACAAAACGAAGATATACCAAGCCTCCACATCAGAACTTTATGGGCTTGTTCAGGAAATTCCACAAAAAGAAACAACTCCTTTTTATCCTCGCTCGCCTTATGGAGTTGCAAAATTATATGGCTTTTGGATAACAAAGAATTATCGAGAGAGCTACGGAATGTTTGCAGTTAATGGTATCTTATTTAATCACGAAAGCGAAAGAAGAGGAGAGACATTCGTAACACGTAAAATCACACTTGCAGCAGCACGAATTGCAAAAGGATTGCAAGAAAAACTCTATTTAGGTAACCTTTCTGCTCTAAGAGATTGGGGATATGCAAAAGACTATGTTGAATGTATGTGGCTGATGCTTCAACACGAAACGCCGGAAGACTTTGTTATTGCAACAGGTGAGGCTCATAGCGTAAGAGAATTTTGTACCCTTGCTTTCAAATACGCAGGTATTGAATTGAAATGGGAAGGCGAAGGCGTAAATGAAAAAGGTATAGATGTTGCAACGGGAAGAGTGTTAGTAGAAGTCGATGAAAAATATTTCCGTCCTGCAGAAGTGGAACAATTACTTGGCGATGCAACAAAGGCACAAACGCTTTTGGGTTGGAATCCTCGCAAAACATCTTTTGAAGACTTGGTTAAGATAATGGTAGAACACGATTTGAAGACAGTAAGTTAAGGAAAGAGTTTTATGGATAAGCATTCTAAGATTTTTGTAGCAGGACATAGGGGATTGGTTGGTTCTGCTATTTTGAAAAATCTTCAATCTAAATCATACGATAACTTTGTTCTTCGCACACATCAAGAATTGGATTTGTGCAATCAAGCAGATGTGGAAGCGTTTTTTGAGAAAGAACGTCCTGAATATGTCTTTTTGGCGGCTGCTTTTGTGGGAGGAATAATGGCAAACTCGATTTATAGAGCTGATTTTATATATAAGAATCTTCAAATCCAAAACAACGTAATCCATAGCTCCTATAAATATGGAGTAAAGAAGCTTTTGTTTCTTGGAAGTACTTGTATTTATCCTCGAGATGCCGTTCAACCGATGCAAGAGAGCGAATTGCTAACCGATGAGTTGGAATACACAAACGAACCTTACGCTTTGGCTAAAATAGCCGGCTTAAAGATGTGTGAAAGTTATAATTTGCAATACGGAACCAACTTTATAGCTGTTATGCCTACTAATCTTTATGGTCCAAATGATAACTTCAATTTAGAAACTTCTCATGTTATGCCGGCCTTGATAAGAAAGGCACATCTTGGAAAATGCTTACAGAATAATGATTGGCAGTCTTTGAGAATGGATTTGAACACTCGTCCAATAGAAGGAGTAAACGGTGAAAGCAATCAAAAGGAAATAGAGAATATATTATCGAAGTATGGAATTAAATCCAAGGGAAATTCTGTTGAAATAGAATTGTGGGGAAGCGGAACGCCGTTAAGAGAATTTCTTTGGAGCGAAGATATGGCTGATGCTTGTGTTTTCTTAATGGAAAAGGTGGATTTCAAAGACACTTACTCGAAAACAGACGAGCAAATAAAGAATTGTCATATTAATATAGGAACGCAAAAAGAAATCAGCATAAAAGACTTGTTCACAATGGTGTGTGAAGCTGTCGAATACAAATCTGAAATTGTTTACAACAGCGATAAACCCGATGGAACAATGAGAAAACTTACCGATTGCTCAAAATTGCATTCTCTTGGTTGGAAACACAAAATAGAGTTGCCACAAGGAGTGCGACAACTCTATCAATGGTATTTGGAAAGTCTTAAATAGCAACATTAAAGTCTCTTAACGCATCGTTGAGAGAGGTTTTTTTATCTGTGGATTCTTTTCTTTTACCTATTATTAAGGCACAATTCACATTGTATTCGCCTGCCGGGAATTTCTTTGTGTAGCTTCCCGGAATCACAACCGAGTTTTCAGGAACTACGCCTTTGTATTCTATCGGCGTTTCTTGTGATACGTCTATTATTTTTGTTGATTGTGTGATTACTGTATTCGCACCTAAAACCGCTCCTTCTTTGATCAAAGCCCCTTCGACAACGATACATCTTGAACCAATGAAGCAATTGTCTTCGATGATTACAGGATTGGCACCGACAGGTTCAAGAACGCCTCCTATGCCTACGCCACCTGCCAAGTGAACGTTTTTTCCTATTTGAGCACAACTTCCAACTGTTGCCCAAGTATCAACCATCGTTCCGCTATCTACATAAGCCCCGATATTGACATAAGAAGGCATCATAACGCAACCCTCTGCCAAGAAACTGCCATAGCGAGCTACCGCAGGGGGAACGCATCTTACCTTCAGTTCTTCATAGTTTTGTTTTGTCGGAATCTTGTCCCAGAATTTCAAATCTCCGCTTTCGAACGGCTGAATACCACATAAAGGGAAGTAAAGTATGATTGCTTTTTTTACACTTTGATTTACAATCCATTCGCCATTGATTTTCTCTGCCACTCTCAGTTTTCCGCAGTCCAAATCGGCTATAATATTCAATATCTCTTCTCGAATAGTTTTCTCATTAAGAAGAGTTCTATCATTCCAAGCTTGTTCTATCAATTCTATATTCATACTTAAAAATTTTGGCAAAGATAGCGAAAACGCCAAAATAAAGAAAGGGCTTGAATGAAACTTCGTTTTAGAAATATGAAACTTGATTTCAGAAAATTCTTTCTTCGTTTTAATTTGCTGAAACGAAGAAAGAGTAATGCTTTGATAGTCAGTAGGTGTTTTAAGATGAGGTTATGTTCGATTTTATTACTATTTCAATAGGGAAAATATATAAATAGGAAGTTGTGAAATAAAAATTGCTTGTGCTATTGCAAAAAAAAAAGTTGTATTTATTTGCGGAATTAAACAAATGTTGTATATTTGCAAAACAATTAATCTTAGTAAACAATTAAAAACATTAAAGAACAATGAAAAGAATTATTTTTTCAGTCCTTGCATTGGGACTATCAATGGGCTTGATGGCTCAAAAAGTTTACAACGGAGCAGAACCTATAAAGGGAAAATTAGTTAACGTTGCAAAATCAGGAAACATTGTTTATCCTGAAAGTTTTGAAGATTGTGCTAGTGTAGATGATCCTATGATTTATACAGAAGATGGTCAATCTCTTTGGTTAAGTCTCTCTGGAACAAACGATTATGGAGACATGGCTTATGGGCAAAGATATACAGGTAGCTACCAAGTAACAGGTATTGCAGCCGTTATGACAAATCTATCTGTTGACGGTTCTGAAGATGAATTGTCTGCTGCAGTTGTTGATATGAATGGAAATGAATTGGCATCAGTTGCTTTTACTACTGCAGATCTTCCTGCTACAACTGAAAATTTGTATTTCGATTTAGTTGAATTTGATTTTGCATCTCCTGTAAATGCTTCTGATTTCTTGGCAACAGTTAGTGTTGCTCCATTCCAATATGATGAAGAAGGAAACATATTTGGTAATCTTTCATTTGTTGCATCAACTGAAATAGGATGTTCTTCTGGAGATATGGCTTATTCTTACTCAATAGTAGATGAAGCAGGTAATTATGGATGGATATCAATATACGATGCTTGGGGCGGTGCAGATTTAGATTTGTTCATCTTCCCTAAAGTTTCAGGCGTTGGTTTGTCAGAAGTTGAATTGAACTCTTTGTCATACGTTTATCCTAACCCAGCAAAAGAAGAAGTAATGTTGGCTTCTTCAGTAAACGTTGAAAAAGTAGAAATCTACAATGTATTGGGTCAAGTTGTTTACTCAGCAGATGTAAACGCTAACTCAGTAAAAGTAAACACTGCAGACTTCGCAGCTGGAAACTATGTTGTTAAAATGTACACTGAAGGTGGCGTTGCAACAAAGAAATTGGTTGTTGAATAATCGAGATACTTTGATTTAATGTCTTAAACAGAAGCGACTGTAAAAGGTCGTTTCTGTTTTTTTTAATTAAAGGCTTAATATAATCAATTAAATTAAGAAAAGAGTTTAAGCTAAACTCTCGCAATTTGGAGAAAAGCTTGTTCCAAATAGAACAAAGGCTATGTCAATAGAATCTTCAGGCGGAAGCGGTGATGCTATGGTAACAATCGACATTCCTGCAGATAGCGTTACAGCATTCAGTTTCTATGCTTCTCTTACTCCAAACGATCAAACAGCTTATTTCTACTTTGCTGTGTATTATGGAATAGAAGACTATACTGATGAAGAGGTTTTGGATATCCTTGCATCACAAACTGATTTCATCACTTACGAAGATAAAGAAAGTTACGTCGATTTTTCTCAAGAGACAGAAACTTTGTTTGGAATTTTTATCATTCCTTTCAATGCAAACAATGAAGAGGGAACACGTGTTGCTATAAGATTTACTGAAGACGGTCTTGTGGGATTGCAAGATGTTAATATCCCAACTTTGAACGTTTATCCTAACCCTGCTAATAGCAATGTTGCAATTACTTCTTCTACTTCTATTGATAGAATCGAGATTTCAAATATCTTAGGTCAAAAGGTTTATGAAGATGCAACAGTTGGAGCAAATCAAACTACAATAAATGTGTCTGGTTTACAAAACGGAGCGTACTTTGTAAGAGTTTATGGAGAAAATTGTATGATGACAAGAAAGCTTATTGTAAAATAAGACTTTGAAAAAATAAAATCAAAAGCCGTTCCCACAAAATAGGAACGGCTTTTTTTTTGTATTCAAAATTTGATGGTAAAATGCTTTTTTTGTACCTTTGCAAATCTAATATTAGTATAATTGTTTGAAAGATGATAGATTCCATAATAAGAAATCTGATTTCCGAAGCTTTTAATAAGAAGTTCGGTGTGGAGATTGTCGCAGATGCAATCGCATTGACGGCAACTAAGAAGGAGTTTACGGGAGATTTTACTTTTGTCGTTTTCCCTTATATGCAGTCATGTGGATTGAAAAATCCGGTTGAGCTTGCTAATGCTTTGGGAGAATATGTTGTGGCTCAAAGTGAGTGGATTGAAAGCTTTAATGTGATAAAGGGATTTTTGAACTTTGTGGTTGCAGATGCGTATTGGTTGGATTTCTTAGGAAAGAACTATAGAAAGGAAACTTTTGGATATAGTGCCGTTAAGGAAGATAAACCTATTGTTGTGGAGTATTCTTCTCCTAATACGAACAAACCTTTGCACTTAGGTCATATAAGAAACAATCTTTTAGGCTGGTCTGTTGCTGAAATCTTAAAAGCAAACGGTTATGCAGTTAAGAAGGTTAATCTGGTAAACGATAGAGGAATTCACATTTGTAAGTCTATGCTTGCTTGGAAGAAGTTTTCAGGAGGCGAGACTCCTCAAAGCAGTGGTATGAAAGGTGATCACCTTGTTGGGAAATACTATGTTGCTTTCGATAAAGCGTATAAGGAAGAGGTAGCTGAGTTGGTTTCAAAGGGAATGGAAAAAGAGGAGGCAGAAAAACAAGCACCTATTCTTTTGGAAGCTCAAGCTATGTTGAAGAAGTGGGAGGAAAAAGATGAAGAGGTGGTTTCTTTGTGGAAACAGATGAATGAGTGGGTGTATGAAGGTTTTGATACAACTTATAATAAGCTTGGAATAAACTTTGATAAGGTTTATTATGAGTCTGAAACATACTTATTGGGTAAGGACTTAGTGAGCGAAGGCTTGGAAAAAGGAGTGTTTTATCAAAGACCGGACGGCTCTGTATGGATTGATTTAACTCCGGATGGATTAGATGAAAAGCTGTTGTTGAGAAAAGATGGTACTTCTGTGTATATGACTCAGGATTTAGGTACTGCATGTTTGCGCCATGAGGATTTTGATTCAGAAAAGCTTGTTTACGTTGTCGGAAATGAACAAAACTATCACTTTGCTGTCTTGAAATTGGTTTTAGAGAAACTTGGAATGTCTTGGGCAAAGGATTTATATCATCTTTCTTATGGTATGGTTGAATTGCCAAATGGAAAGATGAAGTCTAGAGAAGGAACCGTTGTAGATGCAGATGACTTGATTGCTCAAATGATTGATACAGCAAGACAACAAACTCAAGAGCATGGAAAGACTGACGGATTTACAGGACAACAAGCTGAGGAATTGTATTCTCAATTAGCATTGGGTGCATTGAAGTATTTTATTCTTAAGGTTGATCCAAAGAAGAATATGCTCTTTAATCCTGAAGAGTCAATTGATTTTAACGGAAATACCGGTCCTTTTATACAATACACTCATGCAAGAATTCGTTCGATATTACGTAAGGCTGAGGCTGCATATGGAAGTTTGGATTTGTTGAAACTTTCTAAAGACGCAACGTTTAATGTTAAGGAAAAAGAAGTTTTGAATTGTTTGTTCTCTTTCCCAAATGTAATAAGACAAGCAGGTGAAACATTCTCTCCTTCGTTAATTGCAAATTTTGCTTTTGATTTAGCAAAAACGTTCAACGCTTTTTATCAAGATACTCCAATTCTTCATGAGGAGAATGAAAGTAATAAGCAAATGAGGTTGTGTCTTACTTATTTTACAGGAACAACAATCAA
>JAGBSA010000164.1 GCA_017632095.1 Bacteroidales bacterium
AAGAAATCAGATAGCTGCTTGCGAAAAAGAAATCGAAGAAACAGAAGAACGAATCAAACAAATGGACGACAAACTTGCGAATATGGATTTCTCATCTTCTGATGTTGATATGAATAAGTTTTACATCGACTACGATAAAGAAAAAAACAAACTATCCGAGGCAATGGATAGGTGGGAAAATCTTCAAATGGAATTGGAAAAAGCTGAAAATGAATGTTAAAGTCACAGTATTATAAAGACAATCTCAAATTAGCATACCCTATAATACTATCCTCATTAGGTCAAAGTATAGTTCAATTTTTCGACACTTTGATGGTGGGGCATTTAGGTAAAGAATCGCTTGCCGCAGTTGCTTTTTCAGCAGCAATAACCACGGTTGCATTGGTGTTTGGACAAGGAATAGGTATGTCATTAACACCTTTGGTCGGTCAGTCTTTTGCAAGAAAGGAAACAAAACGCATAAGTATGCTTTTACAAAACGCAATCAGCTTAAACTTCTTCACGGGTTTATTTATTATTGCGGTGCTTATGATGTTTGTATCTTTGATGCCACACCTTGGACAGCCAACAGAGGTGATTGAAATTGCAACACCATATTTTATAGTGACGGCTTTGTCATTGTTTCCCGCACAAATATTTTTGGCATTTAGGCATTTTATGGAAGGAATCGGGAATACGAAAGCCACAATGGTAATCATAATATCGTCTAATGTTCTTAATATAATACTGAATTACATATTCATTTTTGGTAAATGTGGAATGCCTGCCATGGGGGCTTTTGGTGCCGGTGTTTCTACTTTGATTTCGCGTCTGTTTATGCCGATAGCTTACGCAATATTCTTGCTTTGTCATAAACACTACAAGAAATACTTTAAGTTTTTTAGCAAAAAGAATTTTACATTTTACACTCATAAAATCATAATCAAATTAGGCTTGCCGATTGCCTTGCAATTAACTTTGGAATGTTTGAGTTTCTCAATGGTAACCATTATGATGGGGTGGTTATCCACCGTTGCCTTAGCTGCATATCAAATTGTGCTTACTTTTATTACCCTTACATTTCAAATAGCTTGCGGAATAGCATCTTCAACCACCATATTGGTTTCTCATGCCTTTGGAAGAAAACAGAGAAAAGAAGTTTCGGCTTATTCAATGAGTGGAGTGCATTTGAGCTTTATTTCAATGGGTATAGCTGCTTTATGTTTTATATTCTTTGGAGGAAATATTGCTTCAATGTTTACAGCAGACACCGCAGTGATTGCTCAAAGTGCAGCTCTATTTGTAGTGGCTGGAGCATTTCAATTGATGGATGGTACGCAAGCAACTTTGTTAGGAGCATTGCGAGGCATAAATGATGTTGCTAAACCGATGAAATACTCTCTTATAAGCTACATTCTGATAGCTCTTCCGATAGCTTACGCTTTGGGATTCTTGTTAGGCTTTGGTCCTTGTGGAATCCTTTGCGGTGAAGCCTTGGGATTGTCTGTTGCAGCCTTATTTTACTATACAAGATTGAGAAACACCATTGCCAAGATTTAGAGTTTTCAAAATATTGTAAATTATAGCTTTACTGAAACGAAGTTTCAAGAAATTAAAACGAAGAGTTGATTTTCTAAAACGAAGAGTTAAGAAATTGATTCTTTGTTTTATTTTTTCAAAGTTTCGTTTTATTTTACTCAAATTATTCTTAGGCTCATTGAAATAGTATCTTTACGGATTAAATTCGTATCTTTGCAACGTTTTATCAAAAATAGAAGAAATGAAATTCGAATACAAGAAAATTTTACCTCACATTGCCGCAATAGTTTTGTTTTTGGTTGTGAGTTTTGCTTATTTCACTCCTGTATTGGAAGGAATGAAGGTGTATCAAAGTGATATGAGTCAATTCGAAGGAGGAAATAAGGATTTGGCTGACTATGAGGCAGCAACAGGTGAAAGAGCCGGTTGGACAGATGGAATGTTCTCGGGAATGCCTTCTTATCAGCTGACAATGCCTGAGCAATTCAATATCTTCAAAACCTTGATGCCGTTTGTTACATTGGGCGATCATTCTTTCTCTGTGGGAATTGTGTTCTTGATGATGCTCGGTTTCTATGTCTTTATGGTGTCTATGGGAGCTAAACCTTTGTTGTCGTTGATTGCAGCTTTGGCTTACTCTCTTGGTTCTTACAATATTATCATCATAGCAGTAGGACATATCACTAAGGCTTGGGCAATGGCTATGATAGCTCCTATTTTGGGTGGTATGATTCTTGTATTTAGAAAAAAATGGCTTGCAGGTGCTGCAATATTTGCAATATCGCTTGGGCTACAAATAAACTTCAATCACATACAAATAACATATTATACAATGTTATCTGCAATCATCTTGGGGATATGTTATTTGGTTTATGCGATAAAGGAAAAACAAATACTTGATTTTGGAAAGTCAGCGGCAATACTTGTAGTGTGTGCTTTGATTGCTCTAATGCCGAACTCATCTCACCTGAAACTTAACTCAGAATATGTAAAACATACTATGAGAGGAGGAAGTGAATTAACCATTAAACCAAATGAAAATGCTCAATCGCAAAATAATGACAAAGGACTTTCTATCGACTATGCTTATGCTTGGAGTTATGGCTTGGGAGAAAGTTTTACTGTTCTTATTCCTGACTTTAAGGGTGGTGGAAGTTCTGATCACAGATTTGAAAAGTTGGCAGAGCGTCGTATAAACGAAATCCAAACTACTCAACCTGCACAAGCGAACAACCCTCAGATAAATAGAGTTGTTAATCAGTACGCTGCATCAACTTATTGGGGAGAACAGCCGTTTACTGCAGGAACTGTGTATTTTGGAGCCATAGTTTGTTTCTTGGCTTTATTAGGTTTCATCCTTTTAGAGGGTAAGATGCGTTGGTGGCTTTTGGGTGCAACGGTTTTATCTTTTGTTTTGTCTTGGGGAAGCAACGCAATGTGGATAAATGAATTTCTTTTCAATAATTTGCCTTTATATAATAAGTTCAGAACTCCTTCAATGGCTTTGGTAATAGCAAATGTAACCATGGTGATGGCTGCTTTCCTTGGTTTGAAAGAGCTTTTGTACGGAGATAAAGGATCTAATAAGAAGCGTAAAGCTTTGTTTATCTCTGCAGGAATCACAGCTGGATTTTGCTTGTTGTGTGCTATAATGCCGGGAATTTTCTCTGACTTTACTTCTTCCAAAGATGCAGTATTTCAAACAATGCTTGGTGATAGCTTTATTCAAGCCTTGGAAGATGATAGAAAAGCAGCATTTACAGCAGACGCCTTTCGCTCGTTTATTTTCATTGCTATAGCTTTCGTATCTTTGTTATTGTTTGTATTAGGTAAAGTAAAGAAGGAACTAATCGTTGTTGCGATTGTCGGAATCGCTTGTACAGTGGATTTATGGGGCGTTGATAAAAGATATTTGGACGATACAGATTTCAGAAAGAAGTATGAAATGACTCCACAAGCAACAACGGCCATAGAACAAATAAGACAAGAGGTAGAGACTCAAAAAATTGATCACTTCCGTGTTTATAATATGTCGTTGAGTACCTTTAACGATGCTTCAACTTCTTATTTCTTTCCATCTATCGGAGGTTATCATGGAGCTAAGTTGCAACGTTATCAAGAAATAATAGACTTTTATTTCAATAATACCAATTATCAACAAAGTGATTTGGCTGATACCGCCTTGCTTGCGAAGAATCAATTAAGACAATTCTTCTATCAATATCGTGAACAAGTGCCTTGTCCTAACCTTGGGGTGATAAATATGTTGGATACTAAGTTTTTTATTCTTCCTTTGGGAGAAGAAGGTGGTGTTCCTTTGTATAATACTGAGGCTTGTGGGGCTGCGTGGTTTGTTCCTTCGATAACATGGGCTGAAAATGCAGATAAGGAAATTATGTCTTTGAATAATTTTGACCCTCGCAAGACTGTAGTGCTTAATACTAAGTATAAAGATGTTGTAAAGGGTGTTAGTGAGTTTGATTCTTCGGCTAAGATTACTTTAGAAAAACAAGAGTTGAATAATCCGGACTATAAGAAATATAATTACACAAGTAAATCCGACCAAATAGCTGTTTTCTCTGAGATATTCTACGATAAGGATTGGAAAGCTTACGTTGATGGAAAGGAATGTCCGATAATGCAAGCCAATTATGTGCTTCGTGCTCTTAACTTACCAAAAGGAACACATACGGTTGAGTTTAAGTTTGTGCCACATAGCCTTAAAACTTTCTCGATTATCAATTTGGTTGGTTCTATCTTGATTGGAATTTTGGCAATTTTTGCAATATCTTATCCTATTTTGAAACCGATTTTATTAAATAGAAAAAAAGATACAACTAACTAAAGAATAGGCAAATCTATGTATGTAATAGGTTATGTGATTTTGTTTTTGACCTCTTTGTTGAGCGGTTTAAGTATATTCGTTTTTGAAAAAAAACAGAAGACTCTTAAATTCATCTCTATATTTGGAGGAGCTTTTTTGATGGCAGTGTGCTTTATTCATTTGTTACCTGAAGCCTTTGCTTTGTCTGGGGAACATGTTTGCTCACACTCTCATTCCCATTCACATGAACATGCACATAGCCATGGCTTTTCTTTTCCTATTGGAGCTTTTGTTCTTTTAGGTTTTTTATTACAACTATTGCTTGAACTGTTATCAAAAGGAGCAGAGCATGGACACTTGCATCATGATGAGCATTCTTCGCATAAAAGTAGTTATTTCTCATCTCTGATGATTCTTTTGGGAGTTTCCATTCATGCTTTTTTGGAAGGATTCGCCTTGGTGACAAATGGGAAGATGAATTACTCATTATTGACGGGTATTATTTTGCATAATATACCTATCTCTATGGTTGTAATGTCAAGTTTCTTGAATGCGGGGTGTTCAAAACTTGTTTCATTAAGTCATCTTGCTGTTTTTGCTATAATGGGAGTTGCAGGTTCTGTGTTCGGAGTGTATTTTGACTTTGTAAATCATTATAGTGCAGAGATTATTTGCTTTGTGGTAGGAATATTGCTTCATGTTTCCATTTCGACTCTTTTTGATGATGGCGAAAGTCATAAATATAATTTTGCGAGATTTATAACCGTGTTGTCTGCTTTTGCGATAGCGTGTCTGTTGCCTCATTAAAAAATAATTATTTAGCCAATGAAACTATCTATTGTCATAGTTAATTATAACGTAAAGTATTTTTTGGAGCATTGTCTTTATTCTGTGAGAAATGCAATCAAAGGGATAGAAACAGAGGTTTTTATTGTAGATAATAATTCTGTTGATGGGTCGCAGCAAATGTTGAAATCCAAATTTCCTGATTTTACATTGATTGAGAATAATGAGAATGTAGGATTCGCAAAAGCCAATAACCAAGCTATACGCATTGCAAAAGGAGAGTATATCTTGCTTTTGAATCCCGATACCGTTGTTGAGGAGGATACGTTTTCAAAATGTATTGCCTTTATGGACGAACATAAGGATTGCGGAGGCTTAGGTATTAAGATGATTGACGGACATGGGAAAATCTTAAAGGAAAGTAAGAGAGGTTTTCCAACACCTTGGGCAAGTTTTTGCAAGATGAGTGGTCTTACATCTTTGTTTCCTCATTCTAAACGCTATGCTCAGTATTACATGGGGCATCTTTCGTATGAGGAAACCAACCAAGTGGATATTCTTGCGGGTGCTTATATGATGATGAGGAAGGAATGTTTGGATAAAGTAGGCATATTGGACGAGGATTACTTTATGTACGGTGAGGATATAGACCTTTCTTACAGGATAACTTTGGGAGGATATAAGAATTACTACTTACATGATGCTCAAATCATACATTATAAGGGAGAAAGCACGAAGAAAGCAAGCCTAAACTATGTTTACACCTTCTATAATGCAATGGCAATATTTGCAGGTAAACATTTAGACGGCAAACAAACCAAATTATATTCTCTAATCATAAAGTTAGCAATATGGTTACGAGCTTCGCTTGGATTTTGTTCAAGAATCTTTTCACGTCTTC
>JAGBSA010000165.1 GCA_017632095.1 Bacteroidales bacterium
CCGAAATATAGAAATGTATAAGCATTTGGAAGTAGAGAAAAAGACAAATGAACTTATAGACAAACTAAACGAGTTGTCCAAACAGCAAAAAGACTTGGCGGAAAAATCAAAAGAAGATAGCAAAGAATCAAAGGCCGAAAAACAACAGCAATTGCAAGAAGAATTTCGCAAACAACAAGAAAAGCTCTCTCAAATTCAAAAGCAAATGCAAGAATTGGGTGAAAAGAATCCGTTAAAGCGAGATGCGGAACGCGAAAACCAAATAGGACAACTGCAAAAAGAAGCTAAAGAGAATTTGGATAACAATAAGGAAAAGCAAGCCGCAAAGTCAATGCGAAAAGCTGCCGAACAAATGCAACAAATGGCTGATGACTTGCAGCAACAAATGGATTCAAACGAGCAAGAGCAACTTGCAGAAGACATAGAGCAAGTTAGAGCAATGTTGAAAAACCTTGTGCGTCTATCTATGCAACAAGAGGAATTGATAAATAAAACGAAGACAACAAAGGTTTCTGAAAACGAATACCAGAATATAATACGCAAGCAAAATACTATCAAGGAAGATATGAAGATGATAAACGATAGCTTGTTTGCAATGAGTAAACGACAACCTCAAGTCGGCAATATGATAAATCAAGAGTTGAGTAAAATAGACAGTTATTTGGAAAAGAGTATAGAAAGCATACTTCGATATAATCAAGTCCATTATTCAAATTACACAAACAACACAGCAGCAAGTTCTCAGCAATATGCGATGACCTCAATGAATAATTTAGCGTTGATGCTCAGCGAATCAATAGAGAATATGCAAAAACAACAACAGCAAAACAACTCAAAAAGTAAACAAAACAGCCAGTGCAATAATCCATCTCAAAGTAACAAACCCTCATCGAAGAAAAGCATGAGTGAACTTCAAAAAGAATTGAATCAAGAGTTGGAAAGACTTCAAAAAGAGTTAGAACGGCAGAAGAATAAAGGGCAACAGAAGATAGGAGAGGGAGCAAAACTTAATGAACAACTTGCAAAGGCTGCTGCACAACAAGAGATGATTCGCAAAATGGTTCAAAATGCTGCAGCGGAAGCAAAAAAGAAAGGAGCTGGACGCCATGATAAAAAATTAGAAGAAATACAGCGGCAAATGGAACAAACAGAGAAAGAAATCGTAAATAAGACCATAAGCCGTCAAACCATAAATCGACAAAGTAAGATTTTGACGAGAATGTTGGAGGCTGAGAAAGCGGAAAAGAAGCAGGGACAGGATTTTGATAGAAAGTCGAAAACGGGTAATAATCAGAAGAATGAGACCGATGGAGCCTTTTTAGAGTTTCAGAAGTTGAAGAAAAAGGAAACAGAATTGTTTAAACAAATACCTCCTGTTTACTCTCCGTTTTACAAAAAAAAGGTTGATGATTATTTTTACGGGACAAAGGTCAAGTAAACTATAAAGTAGTAGTTTGAAATGAAAAATAACGCATTTTGTAAGAAAGTAAGGGTAGAACATTCCGATGCTCTGACAGAATTATTAGAGAATATATGTCAAGAGAATAACATAAATAATTACTTCGGAACAATATCTGTTGCGGTGAATCATACTTTGGAGATTTTGAATTCAGAAATCAAAAAAGCAGAATCAAGAAATATTTTATTCAAATTTGAACAATGTGTAGGCGGAGTGGCCATAACGATAGAATGTCAAGAAGAAGTGTTTGGCAGAATGCTTGCTGATAAACAGCAAATGATAGAAATGTCTGACACAAGTGCTTACATAGTAAATTCGCTTGCAGATAAGAATATTGTATTGTTAGGTGGTAGAACCTTGGAACTAAACTTCTTTGTAGACGGAATTGAACCTGAGTTGTTGTCTTCTCGTCGTGAATTGATAAAATTGTATTTCGAGAATAAAATATTGAAAACTGAATATTAGGAAATGGCAATTACATTTACTTTTGAAACAAAATATAACCTTAAATCACGCACACTGATAAAGAAATGGTTGAAGCAGATAATTGAAAACAAAGGCTGCAAACTTGGAACCATATCTTACATTCTTTGTGATGACGATTACCTTTTGGAAATCAACAAACAGTTTCTTCAACACGACAATTACACAGATATAATCACCTTTGACTATGTCGAAAACGGCATTGTGAATGGTGATATTTTTATTAGCGTGGAGCGAGTTGAAGAAAATGCGAGTTTATTTCAAACTTCCAAGCAAGATGAATTGATGAGAGTCTTTGCTCATGGCGTATTACATTTGCTCGGATTCAAGGATAAGACAGAGCAAGAGGCAAAACAAATGAGACAAGCTGAAAACGAGAGCTTGGAATTATTGAAAGAATTAGAAAAAATCAACGGCTAAATGTTCGGAAACTTTGATATAATTGTCGTAGGGGCAGGACACGCAGGTTGTGAGGCCGCTTACGTCGCTTCTTCCTTAGGTTCAAAAGTCCTTTTAATTACACAAAACCTTTGTAACATAGCACAGCTATCTTGTAACCCCGCAATGGGAGGCGTAGCCAAAGGACAAATCGTTCGAGAGATTGATGCATTGGGAGGATACAGCGGAATAGTAACCGATATGAATACACTGCAATTCCGAATGCTTAACAGAAGCAAAGGTTGTGCAATGTGGAGTCCGCGAGCTCAAGTAGATAATGTTACATTCGGCATTACGTGGCGTCAAGTTCTTGAAAACAAAGAAAATCTCCAACTTTGGCAAGACGAAGTTAGCGATTTGATAATTACCAATCAAAAAATAGAAGGCGTACGAACTGTTTTAGGAGTAGAGTTTCGAGCAAAGGCTGTTGTACTTACAAATGGTACATTTTTGAAAGGGAGAATACATGTAGGCGAAGTAAATTTCGAGGGAGGAAGACTTGGAGAACAATCCTCAATGTATCTATCCGACAAAATGAAAGCAGAAGGCTTTGAAATTGAAAAACTGAAAACAGGAACTCCAATGAGAGTTGAAGCAAGAAGTATCAACTTTTCCAAACTTCAAGAGCAGAAAGGCGATGACGATCCGGCACAATTCTCTTTCCTATACAAAAGAGAAAAGCCTCTTGAGCAAAGTAGCTGTTTCCTTGCTTACACTAACTTGAATGTGCACGATATTTTGAGAACGGGATTTGCCGCTTCACCTATGTTTAATGGTAGAATACAAGGCAAAGGTCCGCGTTACTGCCCGTCAATTGAAGATAAAATAGAACGATTCTCCGATAAGGAGCGTCATCAGCTCTTTGTGGAGCCTGAATCACGTCATACAAGCTTGTATTATATCAATGGATTTTCATCTTCTTTGCCTTTGGATGTGCAATATGAAGCATTGCACAATATAGAAGGCTTTGAAAATGCGGTGATTCAAAAACCCGGTTATGCCATAGAGTACGATTACTTCCCGCCAACTCAACTAAAAAATACTTTAGAGACCAAATTGATAGAACGACTCTACTTTGCAGGACAGATAAACGGTACAACAGGATATGAAGAGGCTGCTTGCCAAGGATTAATGGCAGGAATAAATGCTCATCTTCAAATTAAAGACAAGGAATCCTTTGTATTGAAACGTTCAGAAGGCTATATAGGGGTATTGATTGATGATTTGATAACAAAAGGTGTCGATGAACCATATAGAATGTTCACTTCGAGAGCCGAATATCGTATTTTGTTACGTCAAGACGATGCAGACCGCCGTCTAACTCCACGTTCATACGAATTAGGCTTGGCATCAGAGGAACGAATGAGGAAAGTAGAACGCAAAGGTGAACAAATATCAGAATTAGTAGCCTTTATAAAATCCTCATCTGCCACACCGCAGCAAGTAAATCCGTTGTTCAAAGAATTAGGAACGCCAGAGATAAATCAGAAAACAAAACTCTCTCAACTATTACTTCGTCCGCAAATTTCGTTCGCTCAAATGAAAGATTGCTGTGCGGAATTGGCAACGGCAGCATCAAAAGCCGATCAAGACATAAGAGAAGAGGTTTGTGAGGGAGCAGAAATCCTTGTGAAGTATGAAAGTTATATCAACAAGGAACAAGAAATAGTAGAGCGTCTTAGCAAATATGAAAACTTCAAAATCAAAGACGACTTCGACTATTCTCAAATAAAAGCCTTGTCATTTGAAGCAAGAGAGAAACTAAACAAAGTAAGACCGGCTACAATAGGGCAGGCAGGACGAATAAGTGGCGTATCGCCAGCCGATGTATCGGTATTGATAATTTACCTTGCAAGATAAAGAGTTCAAATCTTCATATACAAAGACGGAGATAACAAAAAAAGAAAGCAGGATATTGTTTCAAAGGAATCAAACCTGCTTTCTCTTTTTTATTTCTTGAATTTAGCAAAAGCGAAATTGCTATAAACGAATCTGTTTCTTGCCTTTGATATAAAATTTCAAATTAGGACAATTCTCAAACACCTTTACACCCAATTCAACCGAAGGATTAAGAATCTCAACTGTATTTAGCTTAAAACAACGTCCGAAAGCACTATCGCCAATCTTGGTTACGCTGACAGGAATGTTCGCACAAGCCAACGCATTGCAATTCCAAAACGCTTGAGGTTCTATTTCCGTAACCGAAATCGGCACTTCAATACTATGTAACGCCTTACAGTTGGCAAAGCAAGCACGTTCCAAAACCTTGATTGAACGACCTAATTTCACGCTGCTTAGAGCTATGCAATTATTAAAGGCTTCTTTACCTATCGATTCGACTGAATCGGGAATTTCTATAAAACTTAGAGACACGCAATCCCAAAAAGCACGCCTTCCGATTTGCTTTAAGGAATTTGAAAGTTTGATTGTGCTTAGGGATTCGCAACCATAAAATGCCTCTTCACCAATTGAGGTAACCGAATGAGGGAGTTCCAAATCCACAATGCCGCTACACATCGCAAAAGCTTTGTTTCCTATACGCTTAACCGCCTTTGGTAAAGTCAGTTTTTGGATTTGCTTGCAGTTCGCGAAGCCTAAATCTTCTATTTCTGCAATTACGTAATATTGTCCTTTGTATTTGACGATTGTAGGAATGATTAACTCTCCCGAAATCTCAAGAGAAGATGCTCTAACGCTGACGTGCTTTTCTTGATCAATCACACGATACGACAAATCACCAACTGTGAAGGTCTGAGCTAAGCAACAGAACGACAAAACTGCCATTGCTAAAAATGATATAAGTCTTTTCATAAGCCTTTGTTTAATATCCGATGGCAAAGATAACAAAAAAGCCTTGTATCTCTCGCTTTTTCAAAAAGAATCTTGAATGAATTTACACACTTTGCAGAAAGGCTAAAATGAAACGAAGATTCCGTTTTGCGAAACTTCGTTTTGGGAATTTCTTTCTTCGTTTCAGAAAATTAAAACGAAGTTTCATTCACTCTAAAACACCGTTATGTTATTTTGATTCTTTTAGAACGGATAGCCTATGCCAAATTGGACTTGCAGGTCTTTGAATTTGGTGTTTGGAAGTACGAATCGCATGCTTTCTTCCATTGCAGGATTCCAAACTTTTGCTGCAACGTCTATGCGTAATATCAAAAACTCTATGTTCAAACGAAGTCCGAATCCCGCACCTACGGCAATTTCTTTGTAGAAGTCTGCTATCTCAAATTTACTTCCTTGTTTGCTGCTTTGGTCTTGCCATGTCCAAATATTGCCTGCATCTATAAATCCCGCACCTTCAAGAACACTGAAAATAGGAAAACGATATTCAAGGTTCATTCCAAGAGTCATATCTCCGGTTTGAGTTTTGTCGTATTGGTTTTCTGATTTGCTGCTGCCGGGTCCAAGTTCTCTTAACTGCCATGCTCGAATGTTGTTTGCACCTCCTGCAAAGAAACTCTTTTCATAAGGAAGGCTTCGTGCGTTTCCGTAATACCAGCCCGCACCTGCAAAGATGCGTGATACAAATTTTGATTTCTCGCCTATGGTATGGTAATGTACAAAGTCGAAGTCTCCTCTCACATATTGGGAATAAGGTATGCCTAAAACTTCATATTGATTTTGTGCGTTAGGTGTTTGATTGATAAGATGGCTTATAAGATATAGTAAATTGCCTGCTGTTTCTACGTTTGTACGAAGGTAGTTGAAGTCTCCCGTTTTTGATGTTGCTTGTCCATTGTGAACAAAGCCGAATCTAGCATCCATAACTAAGTGGTCAGACATTTGATACTGAATTCTCTTGTCAAGTGTTGCTATGAGCGAAGCATATTCCTCGCTAGTGATTTCCATATCTACGAAATTAACTTCAATAGGTATTAAGAAGAAACTATTAGCCGGATTTGTCTGCCAAGAATATTCGTAATTCAATGTTGAAATCCTCCTGTCGTAATAAGTTCTTTTTTGAATGTTATAGGCAAGCTTGATTGATGTATGCGGACGAAAACGCATCGAATAGAAACTTGTGGAGAACGGAGCAAGGAATCGTGGTAGCTCTATCCCCATATCAAATCCCAATTCAAAAGCATTGAACCAATTCCATAAGTCTGCATCTTTGTTAGATGAGAATATGTCGCTTCTAACCTCAGCAGCAGTTTTTATATTCGTCGTAAAAATTTCTGCTCCTTTGAAAAGGTTGTTGTGAGAAAAGCCTATGTTAAATTCAGAGCCTAAACTAGAACTTTCTTGCAAGTTTATACTATTATTAACTGCTGAAAAGTTCATCTCGAAAGAGGTTGTCAGGTTGATAGGTTTTGCCATTGATAATCTGATTAGACAATCGAGTGGTAGCGTATCAGCCTTTGAGTTGTTGTCAGGTGTGAAAGAAATGTCTATAAATTTGAAGTTTTTGAGTTGAGATAAGGCATTGCGTGTACTTTGTGCAATAAGTGGAGAGAATAAATCTCCATTCTGCAAAAGGATACTTCGCATTATCGGCTTGGGTTTTATAGAACTTATCTCAGAACGAATAAATAAAAATTTAGAAAGGCGAGAGCTTTTGTGGGATTTATGAAAGTATTTTGCTGTGTCTAATATCGGCATGTGGTAGCTTGAAGTTGCTGGGTAGTAATCTGGATAGACATAAATATCTCTTATTTTGTAAGGCTTATGTTTTGCTTCTACTACGGTGTCATTTTGTTTAACCAAAGGATTAGTTAATTGTAATTCGATGTTTAGGCAATTGCAATTTAGATTTGTGTCGATTATGAATTGGATGTACTTTTCGCTGAAAGCATAATAGCCAGATAGACGTAGTTTGTCGTTAATCGTTTTTCTTAAATCCCCTAACACTTCTTCGTCATAGTAATTCCCTGTTTTGATAGGTGATTCTGCTGTGATTTTTTCAACTTTTGCTTTGATAATACTATCCTCTATTGCAAGGGTAAATTGATTGATTTTGTAGCGACTTGGAATATCTACTTTATATATTACTTTCTTTCTTCTGTTGTAAAAACTCCAAGGTGCATATGGTCGTCTTACTGGAGCAAGAGAGTCTATTATCTTAGCGTTAAAAACACCTTTGCTTTGTAAAAACGTTTTCATATCAGCCGAACTTCGTCTTACTAAATTGTAGTTTAGTTCTACTGGTTTAGAGCCTAATCTTCGGAAAACATTTCTTGAAAAGAAATTAACGGTTGAGTCATTGCCTACTTCGCTTAGGGAGTAAAAATACATTCCCCACTTAATTCCTAAGAATTTATTATTGGGATCTTGTTTTATAAGCTTGTTTAAGTCTGACGCATCTATGAGTTTGCTATCGCATTCAACTTTATTTTTAGACAAAAGCACGCCTTCCTTGCTCAAATGCTTTGTTGGGCTGCACGAACAGAAGAAAGCGGTGATTGAAACAAGCAATAAACAAAGTCTTAGTTTGGTCATATCTTAGCAGAATTAAATATGCAAATAATCAAGTATGCAATTGCAAGCCCCGGCCTTTTCTTGAGTGTATTTTAATGAAGCCTCGGCAGCTTGATTGTAGAAAACGCTATTTTGACACAGCTTGTTTAGAATTGTAATCAAGTCTTCGGCGTTTTCAATTGAGAATGCAGCATTGCGATTCACCAAATCCACAGCCTCTTGGAAGTGATTGTATTTTTTGCCAAAGCAAATTGGTTTTCCAAAAGTTGAAGCCTCTAATGTATTATGAATACCTGCTCCGAAGCCTCCTCCAATGTAGGCTATGTTACAGTATTTGTACAAACTAGATAGAATACCTATGCAATCGATAATAAGGATTGAGGCGTTGATAAGGTCTTTGCCTTCGGCCTCTGAGTATAATACGGCGTCAGGAAAAAGATTCTGAATGCTCTTTATGTGAAATGATTCAACAACATGAGGTGCTATTATGAGTTTTAGGTCTTTTGTTTGCTTGAATGTTGCAGATATTATTTCCTCGTCGGCTTCCCAACTACTACCTGCAAGAAGTATTTTTTTGTTTGTTGAACAGAATTGCTCAATTAGAGGGAATGATTTAACAGTTTTTGAAATCTGAATAACCCTATCAAAACGTGTGTCACCGCTTTCAGAAACGTTGTTATAGCCTATTGAATTGAGTAACTCCTTTGTTTGATTGTTTTGAACGAAAAAGTGTTCGAACACTCCAAGTCTTTTGGCGAACCATTTGCCATAAGGTTTGAAGAAATACTGTTCAGGTCGCATTATGAGCGAAACTTGAAATACGCGTCTGCCTTCTAATGCAATAAGATAGTTATACCAAAATTCGTATTTCACAAAGAAAGTCATGCAAGGATTAGCTAAGGATACAAACTTTCGAGCATTGGAAATAGTATCATTAGGTAAGTAAACAATCCAATCAGCAAAAGAATAATTCTTCCTGATTTCATATCCTGAGGGAGAATAAAAAGAAAGTAGAATTTTGTATTCAGGTTTGCGTGATTTCAATTCTTCAATCAATGGTCTTCCTTGTTCGAATTCTCCAAGTGAAGCACAGTGAAACCATACTACTTTGGAATCTGCCGGAATCGTTTTCAACACATCGAAGCATCTTTTTTGACCTTTGACCATAGTGTTGATTTTTCGGTTGAATAAAGCGAGACACCGAAGCACTAAACCATATAAACGGATAAATAGATTGTAGATTGTATGCATTTATGTGAGATTAAAAGTAGATTTTATCAGCATCGCGTCCAAAGAAAGGAAACATCCAGCCAACTTTCAAAGTAAGCATTTGGTCGATATAAAGATTGTCGTCTCCAGCTCTTAAATCGAACTGATATTTTCTCGTCATTTTTGTCCACGCATTGTCGAATTGAACTCCTGCAAAGAAGTTTGCGAAACTATTTTTGCTCATATGTATATATCCAACGAAGATTGACGCCATCGGTCCGCGCATTTGCCTGTCGTAACCATAGGCATAGTCGTCTTGAATTTGAGGTGCGTGTTCTAAAGTGGTTTGATAGATTATTTGATGTTGAATAAAGCCTAGCCCAAGACTGATCATAAGACCTGAATTTGGGTTTGAGAACCATAGAGGGAAGACTTTACCTCCAAAAATCGACAATCCGAGGTTTCTATTGTAGGCAACCAATCCTGCATCTGTACCAGCCTGTGAAATGATAAAAGGATCTGCTGCATCAGTCATCATATTTGAGAGAATGTTATTTTTGATTTTTACATTGTCTGAGCCAAATTGAAAGGTGAATTCAAGATTCCATATCCAATTATTTTTTGTTTTCCAACCTAAATCAGCGTTTATGTTCATAAAAGATTCATATCGGTTTCCCATCTCTCCAAATGGAAATGTCCAACCCGCAGTTGCAGAAAAATAAGGTGTGCTTACAGCTTTATCTTCTCCGACAATAATACTTCCACCGTACAATTGAGCAGAAAGATTTAAGCATAGACACAAAAGGAAACCTAAAATAGCAATTTTTTTCATAGTTCTATTTTTATTTATTCTTCAATTATCATTTTTAATGTCTCGGAAGGATATACGCATGCTTTGTATTTAAGTTGCAGAAAACAGATTCCGCTTTTCAAAGATGAAATATCTATAGTATTCTCTCCCGATTGGAACACCCCTTTTTGTAATACAATTCCGTGACTATTTATTATACAATATTCTCCGTTGCATATAACGTTTAGATTCAAGACATCATTGCAAGGGTTAGGGGATATATTTGCTAGATGTTTTGTTGTAGGTGGCTCATTTAAGGATACGTTGTTTCGAGTCATAGATATGTTTAAGTGAGTGGAAGATTCAGCACCAACACCGAAAGAAATGGTTTTGTTATCGTAACCTTCTTTCGATAAAGTCATGGTATAATTGCCTTCAAGCAGAGCTCTACAATAGCTGCCATCTTGTTTTGAGAAGATAGAAAGTTCATCGCTGTCAATGCCTTCAATAAATACTTTGACGCTATCTAGACTTTCTCCGCTTAAACTATCTGTTATAAATCCATTTACTCCTTTTGTTGAAAGGGATATTAGTTTGAGTAGTCCTTTCCCAAGATATTGCCAATAGGAAGGTAAGGTTGAGGCTTGCGGAGTTTTGATAGAACTTATTTCTAAGGTGATTTCTCTGCATCTTAGGAAGAAATTGTGATAGTCTTGCCTGCTTCCGTTTATTACATACCAATCTCCACCGTTTGTTACGCCGTTATAGGTTACGTCTGTGAAATAATAATTTGGTGAACTTTCTCTTACTTCGCTCACAAATTCACTACAAATGCTTTGAAACCAATTATGGTCGTCGTGTTTTTTGCTTGTACTAGTCCAACAGTCCCAAGGGAAGTTACAAACTTCGGCTCCGCCATGCAAATTGGCTGCAAAATCAAATCGTTCTCTCTTTGCATAGTTTATAAATGCTATTGTTTCAGCTTGATGAGCCTCTCCATCGGCATGATTACCCAAAATAGGGTCGGGAAAGTTTCGATTCAAATCTACATAATTTGCATTATATCGAGTAGCATTTGAAATGCTGCTGTTGTTCTGAGCATATGCTCCATCAGGATTTGCAAGTGGACATATATATATTGTAGTTGAGGAAAGCAAATCTTGAATAGTTGGATTGTTATTGTGATTGCTTAAAATACTATCAGCAAGGCGCAGAAGCATTACCATTCCTGTTAATTCATCTCCGTGTATGCTGGAACTATAAAAAAACTTTGGTTTAGCGATATTTGAATTCGAATTGTTACTTATTTGCAAACAAAGTAGTAAACGCCCATTTGTGCTTTGTCCTATTGTGTCTAATTTACATAAAGTGGGATGTTGTTCTGCAAGATTCTGCATCATTTCGATATAAACTCCATAGGTAGGGTAGCGGTTCCAAGATTGCATTTGCTCAATCTCACTAGCCATGTTGTAGGCTTTTGTTCCGTTTCTTTCAAATAGTCGATATGTGTAGTTAAGTTCAAGAAAGTTGTTGAACTGTTTGCGATTTACATAAGCAGACCATTCATTTCCAACTTTACCATCAAGACTTACAATGCGAGAAAGAGAATTTAAGTCAGAATGTTCGGCTTTTATCAAAATGATAGCCTCTCCACGCTCATTTAGTTCCGATTCTACCTTTTCTCTTTCAGATATTTGTCCCTTACAAACGATGCTTATGACTATTAAAAAGAAAAATGCAAGCAGTTTTTTCATAGTTGTAATTTGTCGCAAAGGTAAGAAAAAAAACGAGTATGAGCTTTTGTAGGAGTTAAAAATAAAATCAAAGCAATCAATTGTTGCTGTTGCTAAATCAAATTTTTTTATTGGAATATAAAATAAAATGTTTAACTTTGCGAATTCAAAGTTACGGGAAAATGGATTTTGAATCTAATTTAGCGAAACTTGATTTTGGTTTTCTAAAACTTTGTTTTAATTTACGGAAACTTCGTTTTAGAAAATTAAAACAAAGAGTTATTTAATTGATTATTAACAAACATAATATTAAAATTTTATGAGAAAGAAAAATAGCCACGTTTTTAATTTGTCAATCATAGGATTGTTGTACTTTATCTTCGGATTTGTTACATGGTTGAATAGTTTGTTGATACCATTTCTGAAGACGGCTTGTCAATTGCCGGATTCGCAGGCTTATTGGGTTACTTTTGCATTTTATATTTCGTATTTCGTGATGTCAATACCTTCATCTGTGATATTGAAACGAACAGGCTTTGCAAAGGGTATGAGTTTGGGATTGATGGTTATGGCAATTGGTTCGATATTATTTCTTCCTGCTGCATCGACTCGAAGTTATATGCTATTCCTTGTAGGTTTGTTTATTCAAGGAACGGGTTTGTCGTTGCTTCAAACAGCGGTTAATCCATATGTAACCATATTAGGACCTATTGAATCGGCTGCAAAGAGAATGTCTATCATGGGATTGTTTAATAAATTTGCCGGAATGATAGGTATATTGCTAATAAGTAGTGTGTTGTTCTCAGGAATGGACGAATTGACTGCAAAGATTGCAACCCTATCCGGAGAGGCTCTTGATGCAGAACTTTCAGTTCTTGCCGCAAGAATAAGAATGCCATACATTATAATTACAGTTCTATTGTGCTTATTAGCATTGATGATTTCACTTGCTCATTTGCCTGAGGTTAAAAACGAAGATGAGTCTGTCGAAAATAATGAAAGCAGGTCTATTTTCAGAATTCCATATCTTTGGTTGGGAGTTTTGACTTTGTTTTTGTATGTTGGCGTTGAGGTTATCGCAATTGACACTTTGGGATTGTACGCAGAAACTCAAGGAATCTCAAAAGACCTTGCACCAAAGCTCGGAACATTAAGCCTTATTGCACTTACATTAGGTTATGTTTTGGGAATATTATTTGTTCCTAAGTATGTGTCTCAATCAACTGCTCTTTCTATTTCTGCAATATTAGGATTTATTTTCGCAGTTGCTGCATTGCTCACAACAGGAACTACATCTATAATATTTGTAGTATTGTTAAGCTTTGCCCATGCAATGATGTGGCCTGGTATATGGCCGCTTGCAATTGAGAAATTGGGCTCTCACACTGCTCTTGGCTCAGCTTTGCTTATTATGGCGATAGCTGGTGGTGCTGTATTGCCATTATTGTATGGTGGAATGGTTGATGCCTTGGGTGGGGATAGACAATTGCCTTACGTAATTATGTTGCCATGTTACCTTATGATATTATACTATTCTATTTGGGGACATAAAATAGGTAAAAGCAAATAGTAAAATTTCAAAACATAGATTTAACACTATTGAATGGCTATTATACTAAAATGACTTTGTAAATATGGGAGATAAAAAACAGAAAGCATATTGTATCTTTTGCGGTAGAGGAGAGAATCAAGTAGAATATTTGGTCCGTTCTGAGTTAGGACTTGGTGGAGTTTGCTCTGATTGTGCTAGTTTGTTGAATCAAATGCTTCAAGAGCAAAATCGTGAGAAGAATGCTAAGGCTTTGGAGGATTATTCTTTGAAAACTCCACAGCAAATCAAATTATATTTGGACCAATACGTCATTGGACAAGATAGAGCGAAGAAAGTGCTTGCCGTAGCGGTGTATAATCATTATAAAAGATTGAAATATTTCCACGGAAAGAAAAAAGACGACGATGTGGAGATAGATAAGTCCAATATAATAATGGTTGGAGAAACCGGAACCGGAAAAACGCTCTTGGCAAAGACTATTGCAAGATTGTTAGACGTGCCTTTCTGTATTGCAGACGCCACTGTGTTGACTGAAGCCGGCTATGTAGGAGAAGATGTTGAGACTGTGCTGACTCGTTTGTTGCAAGCCTCGGACTATGACGTCGAAAGAGCAAAACGAGGCATCGTTTTCATAGATGAAATTGATAAGATAGCAAGGAAAAGCGATAATCCGTCAATCACAAGAGATGTAAGCGGCGAAGGAGTTCAGCAAGCATTATTGAAACTCTTGGAAGGAACGGTGGTAAATGTGCCTCCACAAGGCGGAAGAAAGCATCCAGATCAAAAATATATCCAGGTAGATACACGAAACATCTTATTCATAGCTGCAGGCGCCTTTGACGGAATCGAACGTAAGATTTCAGCACGACTAAACAGTAATGCGATAGGATATTCTGCCAGAGAAGAACGAGAAAGTATTGATAAGGATAATTTATTGCAGTATTTGCAGCCTCAAGATTTGAAATCTTTCGGTATGATTCCCGAATTGATAGGTCGCTTCCCTGTTTTGACACACTTAGACAGCCTTGACGAGAAGGCATTGAGGCTTATATTAACAGAACCTAAGAATTCGCTAATAAAACAATACAAGAAATTGTTTGCTATTGACGGAGTAGAATTGAGTTTTGAAGATGCGGCTTTGGATTACTTTGTTTCGCTTGCTATAAAATACAAACTTGGAGCAAGGGGTCTTAAAGGTATCATAGAAACTGTAATAATGGATTTGATGTTTTCAACTCCTGATGATAAACAATGCAAGTCTGTGGTAATAACTGCAGAATATGCAAAAGAGCAAATTGAAAAGAATGGTAGTTCTTTGCTTTTCGAAGAAAGATAACAAAATATCGTTTATGAAAAAGTGTTTGATTTTTCTCATATTATTAAGTAGTGTTTGCTTAAAAGCTCAAAAGCAAGATGGAATGGTTGTGTTTGGTACGGTGTATCAAGGAGACACTATTCCAATGTTGTATCTCGATGTAGTAAGAGTAAATGGCTACGTTTGCCCTTTAACAGAGGCTGAAAAGAAAAAGTACAAAAAGTTAATCAAAAACGTAAAGGTAGTTTACCCTTACGCAAAACAAGCTGGTAAACTCTTGGATCGCTATACCATAGTTTTGAATCAAGCCAAGAATGACTCTCAACGTAAAAAGATAATGAAACAAGCCGAAAGCGAAATAGAAAATAAATTTGGTCCAAGATTGAAACAACTCAATCGTTCGCAAGGAAAGATTTTGATACGCTTGATTGACAGAGAGACAGGTAGTGATTCGTATGCTTTGGTTAAAGATTTGAGAGGCAGTTTCCGAGCAGCGTTCTATCAAACTTTAGGAAGGCTGTTTGGATATAATCTTCGATCGAAATACGATCCTGCAAACAATGAAGAGGATCGTATAATTGAACGAATAATCTTTGGAATAGAGACGAAAAAACTTTGATATGAGATACGGCGTATGCTTGTTGCCTGTTGTTCCAATGAGGACAAATCCTGCAGAAACTGAGGAACAATGTAGCCAATTGCTTTTTGGTGATGTGTTTTATGTAATTGACGAAAACCAAACAAGAGTTCAAATAGAAACATTCAGCGATGGCTATAAGGGATGGGTGGATAAAAAACAATATACTGAAATCGGACGAGATGATTTCTTCTTTTTGACCAAAGCAAAGCCACTTTACACATCTGATTGGGTAAGTACAGTAAAACTAACTAATCAAAAAACAAATCAAAGTTACGATTTGCGACTCCCATTTGCGAGTTGTCTGTTCTCAAATAAATATACAATAGCAGATTTCTTTATAGAGGCATACGGAATCGAGTTTATAAAATGCAGGAACTTTACAGAAGAAAAATTGTTGCAATATATAGATATGTATAAGTGCACATCATATCTATGGGGTGGCAAAAGCGTTTTTGGAATCGATTGTTCAGGCTTCACACAAAGCATTTTCAAACTATTCGGTTTTGCATTGAAACGTGATGCATCTTTGCAAGCGATGCAGGGAAGTAGGGTTGATGATTTGGAAAGTGCGAAAGCCGGAGACTTAGCCTTCTTTCATAATGACGCGGGTAGAATTGTGCATGTTGGAATCATGCTTTCGAATAACAAAATAGTACATGCAAGCGGTTTTGTGAGGATTGATAGAATAGACTCCAAAGGAATTTGGCGACAAGAAGACAATCAATATTCTCATTTCTTGGCAGAAATCAGACGATATTTTTAATCGTTCTATCCTGAATAAAGTAACGAAAAAATCTTTCTTTATTTTGTCGTACTGAAACTTCGTTTTAGTGTTGCCGAAACGTCGTTTTGTTTTTCTGAATCTTCGTTTTAGAAAAATAAAACAAAGATTTATCAATAACCACACCTTGTTTTGCTTGAAATATGGCTTTTGTTAAGAAAATATATCTTCAATTTGTGGATTTGAACTCCGATATGAGAGAAATTAATTCTTTAATTGCAAAAAATAAAACAATGATAATCAGTAGTTTTGTCTTTAATCCAACTTTTTTTTTGAAAATTGTTTTGTAGTGAAGTAAAATATTGCTAATTTTGCACTCCGTTTTTACGGGAAGATACTTAGAAACAAATATAATTAAAACATGTACGCAATAGTAGAAATAGCAGGACAGCAGTTCAAGGTACAAAAAGATCAAAAGATCTTCGTTCATCGTTTGAAAAATGAAGAAGGTTCAGAAGTTTCTTTTGACACCGTGATGCTGAAGGAAGATGAAGGCAATATCACAGTTGGTGCACCTGTAATCGCAGGAGCAAGTGTTAGCGCTAAGGTCATCAAACATATTAAAGGTGAAAAAGTGTTGGTGTTCCATAAGAAGAGAAGAAAAGGTTACCAAAAGATGAATGGACATCGTCAATATTTGACACAAATACTTATTACTGATATAAAATAATATAGGTAGTAGGATTTATTAAAGTAATTGTTTTAATTAACGAAAAAAAAAGTAATTGAGATATGGCTCACAATAAAGGTGTCGGTAGTTCAAGCAACGGACGTGAATCGGAAAGTAA
>JAGBSA010000166.1 GCA_017632095.1 Bacteroidales bacterium
ATGTTATAAAGATTGCAGTTTTCATTATAGATATGGGAAGCAAAGGAGGAAAGGCCGGCTGAAATATTGCAGAGTGCGGTACGCCTGAACAATTGGCAGTTTCGGATAAAAATAGTATTGGAATATATCTAAAAGATGAACTATAAATCAGCCGTTTAAGAATTTTATTTTTAGAAATCGCAAAAAAAACACCATTATTTTTGGTTACTAAGAAAAAAGGTTGTAATTTTGCAACCTCATTTGGCGGGATAGCTCAGTTGGTTAGAGCGTCGGATTCATAACCCGGAGGTCACGAGTTCAACTCTCGTTCCCGCTACAAGAAACAAGGGATTCGTAACATTGCGAATCCCTTTATTTTTTTATCGTCTCAATAAAATAAAACAAGGCTTCGTTTTCTTCAATTAAAGATTCGTAAGCCTTGTTTCTTTATTTTAATATTTTATTTCTTGATTATTCGTATCTAAACTCTCCGTATGGGCTTTTGATTACAACTTCTTTCTTTTCACTTTCTTCAACACTACCAATGATTCTTGCATCTATATTGAAGCTCTTGCTGATTGCGATAACATCTTCTGCAGTCTTTTCGTCAGTATAAACTTCCATTCTGTGGCCCATGTTAAACACTTTGTACATTTCTTGCCATTCTGTCTTGGATTGTTGTTGTATCATCTCAAACAAAGGAGGGATAGGGAACAAATTGTCTTTTACTACTCTCAAACCTTCATTCAAGAAATGTAATACTTTGGTTTGCGCGCCTCCACTGCAATGTACCAAACCGTCAATTTTGCTTCTGTGATGTTTTAATACCTCTGCAATCACAGGAGCGTACGTTCTTGTTGGAGAAAGCACCATCTTACCTGCATCAACTCCTTCAACCGAAGTCGGAGAAGTAAGATCCAATCCTCCGCAATAAACAACTTCTTTTGGCAAAGCGTTGTCATAACTTTCAGGATATTTGTTTGCAAGTTTTGAATTGAAGACATCGTGTCTTGCAGAAGTCAATCCGTTGCTTCCCATTCCGCCATTGTATTCTGTTTCGTAAGTTGCCTGACCGAAAGATGCCAATCCGACAACCACATCTCCCGCTTTGATTCTGTCGTTTGAGATTACATCCTTGCGATTCATTCTTGCAGTAACCGTACTATCGACAATAATTGTACGAACCAAATCACCGACATCGGCAGTCTCCCCTCCGGTTGAACGAATGCCTATTCCGAGTTCTCGCATCTGTTCAAGAAACTCTTCCGTTCCGTTTATGATTTTTGAAATCACCTCTCCGGGAATCAGATTCTTGTTTCTACCGATTGTAGAACTTAATAATATATTGTCGGTTGCACCAACGCAGATAAGGTCATCAATATTCATCACGATAGAGTCAATAGCTATGCCTTTCCATACAGACATGTCTCCCGTCTCTTTCCAATACATATAAGCCAATGAGCTTTTCGTTCCTGCACCATCTGCATGCATAACAACACAATGCTCATCGCTTCCTGTCAAAGTATCAGCAACAATCTTGCAAAAAGCTTTAGGGTATAATCCTTTGTCGATATTCTTTATTGCATTGTGCACATCTTCTTTCGAAGCACTGACTCCTCTTAGGTTATATTTCTCTTCTTTCATCTGTATCTTGATTATGTTTTTTTATTTCTTTGTTTTAATTTTTTGTTTCTTTGTTTCGTTGCAACAGATCTTTGTTTTAATTTAGTGAAATAAAGAAACGTTTTTACTATTTCTTGAAGTAAGGAAGCGCCTTTTGAACATCCTCATCCACAAGCAGGAATAAAGGATAGAAATACTCATCTCCGTATAGGTTTTGTGCGATGTAGGATTTCATAAGCTGCTTTATCTCGCTTGACTCTGTATCGGATAGATTTTCTTTCTCGACTTTTTGCTCTGTTGCAAAGGATAGCATTTCTTGCAAAAGGTTTTCGGTTACTGAAAATTTGTTCAAAAAGTCTGCTCCGTCTTTGTATTGCTTGAAAGCTTTACGATTACGGTCTATATGGTCGAAACAGAATTTGTATATCAAGCCTTTCTTGAGCAAAGTCGAGTAGTAATCGCTCTTTTTGTAGACATAATACGGCAACTCTACGTCCGGTTCGATTCCTCCGCCACCATAGACAATTCTTCCTTTCTTTGTCTTGTATTTTAGCGAGTCTGCGTGAGATATTGTATCGGTATGTTTTTCCATATTGACATATCGCTCGATGAAATCCGTATAATACTTTTCTGGATCGCCTGATATGTATGGTCTTTGAATACATCTGCCGCTTGGAGTGTAGTAACGCGAAACGGTAAGCCTTAAAGCAGAACCATCAGGCAGTTCCTTCTGCTCTTGAACCAAGCCTTTGCCGAATGTCCTCCTGCCGATTATCATTCCTCTGTCATTGTCTTGCAAGGCTCCTGCAACGATTTCAGAAGCTGAAGCGGCAATCTCATCTATCAAAACAATTATCTTACCTTCCTCAAAAACGCCCTTATTTGTTGCAAAGTAGTCATTCCGTCCTCTGTATCTTCCGTTTGTAAAAACAATCAAGTCTTTATCCACAAGGAATTCATCAGCTATCTTAACAGCTTGGTCTAAATATCCGCCACCATTTCCTCTCAAATCGAAGACCAATTGTTTCATTCCTTGCCCTTTCAGCTTTACAAGAGCCGAATGAACCTCTTGATAAGAATTTGCACTGAATTGAGATAGCTTTATGTAGCCTGTAGAGTTGTCAATCATACCACTATAATCGACACTGTGGATAGGAATAGCGTCTCTCTTTATAGTAAAGTTCAAAGTCTTCTCTATATTATGACGTTTTATCCCTAACTTAACCTTAGTTCCCTTTTTGCCTTTAAGCAATTTGAATACATCTTCATTAGTAATTCCTTTCCCACAAACAATAGAGTCATCTACCTCAACAATCCTATCACCTGCCATTATTCCTGCCTTGTGTGAAGGACCTTGAACTATGGGTTGAACCACTACAATAGTGTCTTCAATTATTCTAAACTGAACTCCGATTCCGTCAAAGTTCCCTTGCAAGCCCTCATTCTCCTTTTTAATTTCTTCAGCCGTCATATAAACAGAGTGAGGGTCGAGATCAGCGAGAAAACTCCTGATAGCCTCATCTTCCAACGAGTCCATATCAACTTTATCCACATACTGAGCATCGATTAACGAAAGAATATAAGCCATTTTCCCACTTTGGACAGAATATTCCTTCGAATTACCACTCGGCACCATAAAAAAGCCAATAATAATTCCTATGACCAAGGAAATTGATATTATCAACGGAGTTCTCGATCTGCTATTCATAGCACAAAACCTCTTATTTGCTTATCCAAGCTTGAACTTCTTCGAGTTTCAATGCTGCAATATCCAATTTGTTTTTCTTTCTTAAACCATTCAAATCATTGAATAGTTTGTTTGGATTAGCAGATTGCAAATCTTCTATTTTGTTAATATTACATTTTCTCAACAAAGCAATCCATTCTTGTGGCACTCCGCATTCCATGAATTGTTCATCGGTTGCAACAACTGCCTTCTTCTCCGGTTTCATTTGAGGGAACAACAAAACGTCTTGTATAGAAACATTTCCTGTCATCAACATACACAAACGGTCAATTCCTATTCCCATTCCTGAAGTTGGCGGCATACCATATTCCAACGCTCTTACAAAGTCGTAATCGATATACATAGCCTCGTCATCTCCTCTTTCTTGCAACTTAACCTGGTCTTGGAATCTTTCCAATTGGTCAATAGGGTCATTCAATTCTGAATACGCATTTGCCAATTCTTTACCATTTACAAACAATTCAAATCTTTCTGTCAATCCTTCTATGCTTCGGTGTTTCTTTGTCAAAGGTGACATTTCTTTAGGGTAATCATAGATAAATGTCGGTTGAATGTAGTGATGCTCACATTTTGCTCCGAAGATTTCATCTATCAATTTACCTTTACCCATAGTAGAATCCACTTCTATTTCCATTGCTTGACAAGCTTCGAACAATTGTTTTTCGTCCATGTTGTAAATATCGTAGCCGGTGTATTGAAGAATAGAATCTCTCATCGTTACTCTTGCAAACGGACGTTTGAAATCCACTTCCTTGTCTCCTATATTCACCTTTGTAGTATCATGAAGTGCAAGAGCGACTCTTTCTATCATTTCTTCGGTAAAGTCCATCATCCAATTGTAATCCTTATACGCCACATAGATTTCCATACATGTGAACTCAGGATTATGAGTGCGGTCCATACCTTCGTTTCTGAAGTTACGAGAAAACTCATACACGCCGTCAAATCCTCCAACTATCAATCTCTTTAGGTAAAGCTCGTTGGCGATTCTTAGATATAGCGGAATATTCAATGAATTATGATGCGTGATAAACGGTCTTGCAGCTGCTCCTCCCGGGATTGACTGCAATACTGGCGTTTCTACTTCAATGTATCCTTGCTCATTGAAGAACTCTCTCATCGTATTGATGATTTTTGTTCTTTTTATGAATGTGTCTTTCACCGATGGATTAACAATCAAATCCAAATATCTTTGACGATACCTTTGTTCTGTATCGGTAAAGGCATCATACACCTTTCCGTCTTTTTCTTTAACAACTGGCAAAGGTTTGATGGATTTCGATAGAATTGTGATTTCTTTCACATGTATCGAAATCTCACCCATCTGTGTTATGAATACAAAACCTTTAACCCCTATTATATCTCCAATATCTAAAAGTTTCTTGAACACAGTGTTGTACATTGTCTTATCCTCTCCCTCACATATATCATCTCTCTTAACATACAACTGAATCTTTCCAAAGCTATCTTGTATTTCTACAAAGGAAGCAGCGCCCATTATACGACGTGACATTATTCTTCCTGCGATTGAAACCTCTTGATATAAGCTATTATCTTTTGGAAAGTTCTCCAATATTTCCGAAGTCTTTGCATTAACCGGGTACAATGCTGCTGGATATGGGTCTATTCCCAATGCTCTTAATTGTTCCGCAGCTTGTCTTCTGAATATCTCTTGTTCGCTCAATTCGTTCATAATATCTCTCTTCTATTGTTTCAAACTGCAAATTTACTGATTTATTTGCAATTTTTACTTCTTGAAAAGACTTTTATTACAACTTGCAATGAGTTTTTCTTTCTCTTTTTTTGAATTTTCTGAATCTTGAATTCAATTTTTTCTTTCTTCGTTTTAGAAAATCCTTTCTTGAATTCAGAAAACTAAAACTTCGTTTCACTCTTCCAATGTTTGAAAAGCAAAATAATATACCCCAAATGAACAATCCAATTCCTCAATCGTTTCTCATGCTCTCTTTCTCTCATTTCAACGATTTGACATCAAAATTAGCAAATAATTGCTTTCAAAGCACTGTTTATTGAGAGAAATGTCGTAATTTTACAAACTCGTTTTTGGGTATCACGAAATAATGTATTTTTATCTAATATGAATGATTTTCAAAAGAAATTACAAAGCTTAGTATCTGAATTTGAAAGAGCTGGAAGAAAGGTTTATTCAAGCGAAAAACTATCTCGCCTTGACATTGATGTACTTGAGGATAAAATTAAGAGAATGTATGATTTTCTTATTTCGAGTGATTTCGATCAAATAGAAAAAGTGGTCGAACAAATCAAGGTAGAGGAAATTCCTACAGAAAAGATAGCAGCGGAGGTTAAAGTTAAAGAAACCGTTGTTGAAGAAAAGCCAGCCCAAACCGAAATTGCGGTTGAAGAAGTTGCTGTTGAAAAAGAGGAAATACAAGTAGTTGTTGAAACGCCAAAGCAAGAGGAAATAATAATTCCAGAAGTTAAGCAAGAGGAAAAGACATTAGAAGAACCTATTATTGAAACTCCTCAAACAGTTATTGAACCAATAGTAAAAGAAAAAGAAATTGCAGAACCTGTACAAACAGAAATTGTTGGCAAAGAAGAACCTAAAACAGAAGCAGAGCCTACAAAGGAAACTGCGAACACTACAATTACAGAGCCAAAAGTAGAAAAAGAAGAGCCAAAGCCTGCTCGTTCTTCTGTATTAAGCTATCTGCATAACAACATAATGAAAGATGGTGAAGAGAAACCTAAACAAGAGCCGACCACTCTTGACTTATTCTCCGAGAAACCTACATCTATTGCAGAGCGTTTCGAGAATCGCACTCGTAGTGATTTGAGAACAGCAATTGGTGTGAGCGAGAAGTTTTTGTTCATCAACGATTTATTCTCAGGAAACCTAAAAGAATACACTGATTTTATCAATCAATTGAACGATTTGACCTCTTGGGATATGTCGAAACTCGTTATCGAAGAAACTAAACAAAAGAGGAAATGGGCAAGTTCCTCTTTAGCATATACAACATTAGAAGATCTTATCCACAGACGCTTCACTAAGTAATTGATATGAAAGGTGTATTTATTTTTTCAGCCCCTTCAGGAAGTGGCAAGACTACAATCTTGAGGCAAATCTTTGAACGATTTCCGGGATTGTTCGGTTTTTCTGTATCAGCTACCAATCGTAGTCCTCGTCAAGGGGAAGTTGATGGAGTTGATTACTACTTTTTGTCTGACCAACAGATGAAAGAAAAAATCGAAAAGGGAGATTTCTTAGAGTGGGAGCAAGTTTATGAAGGTCGTTTCTATGGAACATTGAAATCAGAGTTAGAGAGAATTTGGTCAGAAGGGAAGGTAGTTGTTTTTGATGTTGATGTAAAAGGTGGAATCAATATAAAAAACATGCTAAAAGAAGATGCGTCTGCTGTTTTCATTATGCCGCCAAGCATAGAGGAACTAAGAAAACGTTTGGAAGGCAGAAACACTGAAACACAAGAAAGTTTGAACCAACGTTTAGCAAGAGCAGAAATGGAAATAAGCATGAAAGAGAATTTTGACACTGTGATTCTAAACGACGATTTGGAAACTGCCGTTACCCAAGTGGAAAAACATATAAACGAACAACTAAAAAAGTGGGATATACTCAAATAAACAAAGACTAACTATTATGAAAGAGAATTTTTTATGTCTTATAGAACTTCTAAAATTTGAAAAACTTCCTGCATTGCATGGAGATGATATGTTAAAGATAACGCTTAACCGAATATTCAAAGATTTGTCGGAAGCAATGAAAGGATATGAAGAGCGTCTGTCTTGTAGTAATTTTGGGACTTATATATTGATAGAAACAAAATCTAATTCCGATGAGGATTTATCTGCTATTGTCAATATGTTATCTGCATATAACAAACAAGCATTGATGTTCGGCTACCCTCATAAAGGAATACTTATCCGCCAAAGAAGCATCAATTCCGATTATCAAGGAGTCTCAGTTTGCAATTCCAAGGCTTTATTTACATCTATCGAAAAATTAGCAAATTTAAGCACTGCCGGATTGGTTGTGGATAATGATTTGTTTTGCGAAAAGCAAGAATTCTTTAACAATTGCGTAAGTTTATTTGAGCAGTTTCCTACATTCAAAATACAAAAGGCAAAATTGACAGATATAGCTTTGAATGGTGTAAAGAAAAGTCTTGAAAGCACTTTTGCAAAACTTGGTATTAATCGTACGGATTCAAATTATAATCTATTGGATTCTGCTTTGCGTTTTATTGAATCAGAAAACAGATAGACAATGATAGAGAACAAAACCGGTTATCACGTAGAAACTGCCTCTTGTCAAAGAAATCACAAGGGGGAATTTATTTGTGGAGACGCCTTTCTTTCTCAGCGTTTGAAGCAAGAGAATAGGACGATAGCGGTTTTGGCAGACGGCATGGGGCATGGAGTAAAGGCTAATGTGCTTGCAACTCTTACCTCAACAATGGCAATAAATTTTGTTCAAGAGCATAAAGATGCAAAAACAATTGCGGAAATCATTATGCAGACTTTGCCGATATGTAGTGAGAGAAAGACTAGCTACGCCACATTTACAATAGTTGATGTTTCCGACAATGAGGTTAACATTTTGGAATACGACAATCCTCAATGCCTTATTATGAGAGGAGGAAATATCTTCGAGCCTCAGTGGCAGTGTTTGCTGCTAGAGAATGTCGATACAGAGGGGCGTAGTAGAGAGATAATGACTTGCAGCTTTACACCTATGAAAGAAGATCGGATTATCTTTATTTCCGATGGTGTAACTCAATCAGGCATGGGAAATGACGACATGTTGCTGGGTTGGGGTAGAGATGCTTATGTCAACTTTGTACAAGATACTATAAGGAATGAACGTTACATTTCTGCAAACAAATTAGCTCAAAGAGTTGTAAACAAAGCTTACTCTAATGATCGGTTTGCTTCAAAAGATGATACGAGTTGTGGAGTTATTTATTTCAGAACGCCACGCAAACTAATGATTGCAACAGGTCCTCCTTTTGATAAAAGCAAAGACACAGAGTATGTAGAAAAAGTAATGGGATTTGAAGGATACAAAATCATTTCAGGTGCTACCACTGCAGAGATTTTCTCTAAACATTTGGGTGCTGAAATTATAGATGATTATGAAAACCTTGACCCAAGTTTACCTCCAATGAGTAGAATGGAAGGAGTAGATCTTGTAACCGAAGGCGTATTGACATTAAACAAGGTAATAAATATCTTGTCTAACAACAAAGCTTCGGAAATTAACCGTCGGTCTGGACCTGCTGATAAGATTGTAGAACGATTAATGGATCGCGCCGAGATACACGTTGTTGTAGGAACGAAAATCAACCAAGCGCATCACGATCCTTCGCTTCCTGTGGAAATAGAAATAAGAAAGAGTATCATCAAACGTCTTGTCGATTTATTAGAGAATAAATACATGAAAGACGTAAGCGTAGAATACTTATAGCGAAACAAAACATAAGCGAAAACGTATTAGTAAGAATATAGTAAAATCATTTTGTAAGAAACCAAAAGAGAAATATGACACGAAAGATTCTTTTATTATTATCCGCCATCACTTTAACTTGGGCTTTATCTGCTCAAACCTATATCAGAGAAGCGGAATACGGAGACGCAAACGCTCAATATCGTCTAGGAAAGATGTATGAACGTGCAGACAGAATGCCTAAAGACATTAGCAAAGCTTTATATTGGTATGGTAAAGCTGCTGAACAAAATCACCCTTCAGCCATTATGGCTTTGGCAGAGCTATATTATTATGGTGTAGATGTAAAACAAAACGCTCACTTAGCGTTCAAGTATTTCAACCTCGCCGCTCAAAACAATAATATGGAGGCAATCTTCTGTCTAGGAGAAATGCACGAGCAAGGGGTCGGCACAGCGAAAGATTTAGTTAAAGCTTTAGGATATTTCAAGAAAGCAGCAGATGAAGGGAATTTAGCAAAAGCTCAATTTAAGGTTGGAAAGATGTACTATTACGGGCAAGGAACTAAAAAAGACATAAAACAAGCCCTTAAATACATACACTTATCATTTGACAATGGCTATCCTACTGCAATAGTATTTTGGAACGAAAATCAGTTATGGAAATATGAACAATAGTATAAGGAAAATAACATTCGGCTTTCTCGCTTTGCTATTTTGCATAAGCGGATATGGACAAAATTTACTTTTGAAAGCTAAGAACGGAAGTGCTGAAGCGCAGTACGAATTAGCAACACAGTATTACAAAGGTATAGGACAATTACAGAATTACAATTCTGCATTTGTTTGGTACAAGAGAGCTGCCGAGAAAAACCATTTAGCCTCTTGTTATGCCTTAGGACAAATGTATGAAAAAGGCTTAGGCTGTTCACAAAACGACCGCTTAGCTTTCTCCTATTATATGCAAGCGGCAGAAAGAGGTCATTTCGATTCTCAGTTGCGAGTTGCACAAATGTTCGACGAAGGAATAGGAGTTGTAGACAATCCCGCAAGAGCATACCTTTGGTATCGAATTTGTGCAGATCGAAACGAGGTTTACGCATGTAGAAGATTAGGAGACTTCTATATGAATGGCATTGTCGTAGAAAAGGATTTGATAGAAGCAAAGCTATGGTATGAAAAGGCAGTTGAGCAAGATGACATCGATGCAATGCAAAAATTAGCATACATATATGTGGTCGGAGAAAGCGTTGCACCAAATTACGAAAAGGCTTCAAAACTTTCCGACAAGCCATTAGAGAGAAATCTTCCTATTGCACAATATGTAAAAGCTTATTTGAAAGAAAACGGATTTTATGAAAAG
>JAGBSA010000167.1 GCA_017632095.1 Bacteroidales bacterium
ATAGGGTTTTATCTGTGGTAACAGCTTTTCTATCACCGGCAATTCCTCCTTCAAAAGCGGTGCTCCGGCATCTCCTTCAACGCAGCAACAGCCCTTACATTTGCTCAAATCACAACAAAAAGACGTCGTTTTTACATCTTCACTGACAATACATTCTCCTACCAATAACATATGATTGTTTTTTTTTGTGCAAAATTAAGGAAATAAGCAATGATTTTCGTATTTTTGCAGAATAATTTTAGCAAACATAAAAACCAAGCTATGGAAGAAAGAGTCGAGAATGTAGAAAAAACAAGTCTTAATTTCATTGAAGAAATAATTTCTAATGACCTTAAAAGCGGAAAGCATCAAAGCATCATAACTCGTTTTCCACCTGAACCTAACGGATACCTTCACATCGGACACGCAAAAAGCATTTGCTTGAACTTTGGTGTTGCAAAGAAGTTTGGAGGCAGAACGAATTTGAGATTTGACGATACCAACCCTGTGAAAGAAGATACCGAATATGTTGATTCTATTAAGGAGGATATTCAATGGTTAGGCTTTCAATGGGCTGAGGAACACTATGCTTCTGACTATTTCGAACAACTTTATCAATTGGCTTGCGAACTTATCAAGAAAGGTTTGGCTTATGTAGATGACCAAAGCTTGGAAGAGATGAGAGAGAACAGAGGTACGGTTCAAACTCCGGGGAAAGACAGTCCTTATAGAAACCGTAGCGTTGAGGAGAACTTGGATTTGTTCACAAGAATGAGAAATGGCGAGTTCCCTGATGGCAGCAAGACTCTTAGAGCCAAGATTGATATGGCTCATACAAACATGCACATGAGAGACCCTATCATGTATCGTATCCTTCATACTCATCACCATCGCACAGGTGACAAATGGTGCATCTACCCTATGTATGACTATGCTCACGGAGAAAGCGACTCACTTGAAAACATAACTCACTCTATCTGTACTTTGGAGTTTGACATTCACAGACCGCTTTACGATTGGTTCATAGAACAATTGGGCATCTTCCCTTCTCATCAATATGAATTCGCTCGTTTGAATCTGAACTACACTGTGATGAGTAAGCGTAAGTTGTTGCAGTTGGTTAAAGAGAACTATGTCAATGGTTGGGACGACCCAAGAATGCCGACTATTTGCGGTTTGAGAAGAAGAGGTTACACACCTGAAAGCATCAGAAACTTCTGCGAAACCATAGGTGTTGCAAAAAGAGACAACGTAATCGACTATACACGTTTGGAAAACTCTCTTCGAGATGACTTGAACAAGAAAGCACAACGTGTGATGGCGGTTTTGAATCCGGTTAAGTTGATTGTAGATAACTATCCTGAGGATAAATCAGAGCTTTTGGAGGCAGTAAACAATCCGGAAGACGAATCGGCAGGAACAAGACAGGTAAGCTTCTCAAAGACTCTTTATATAGAAAGATACGACTTTATGGAAAATCCTCCGAAGAAGTATTTCAGAATGACTCCGGGACAAGAGGTGAGATTGAGATATGCTTACATCGTTCGTTGTACAGGGGTTGATAAGGACGAAAACGGAGAAATCACAGCCATACATTGTACTTACGATGAACAATCCCGTGGAGGAAATGCCACAGACGGCAGAAAAATCAAAGGAACTATCCATTGGGTTGATGCAAACAATCACTGTGAGGCCGAGGTCAGATTGTTCGACCGTTTGTTTATGAGCGAAAGTCCCGATAAGGTGGAGGAAGGACACACATTCCTTGAAAACCTAAACCCTAATTCTCTTCAAGTGGTTAAAAATTGTAAGATAGAGAAGTTCTTGGCTACAAGCAAGGCTTTGGATAAGTATCAATTTGAACGTTTAGGATACTTCTCAACCGATTACGACAGCACAGAAGAACACCTTGTATTCAACCGTGCATGTACACTGAAGGACTCTTGGAGTAATAAGTAAAGCAGACAGATTATGAAAAGGATATTTTTTCTTTTAGCATTGGTATTCGTATCTAATATTGCCTTCTCTCAACAAAGGCACAGACTCTCTAACGGTGAGCCTTACGATATATTCCTTAGCGTAAAACCAACAGGAGGTATTGCTTACGGAGATTTCTCAAAAAACTATACCTATGTATATGGAACAAGCATAGGCTTAGAGATTCAATTAGAGGAAACCCGCCTTGGTTTAGGTGTGGAATTGGGATACAACTATTGCGTACCTATGGCAATAAAATGGGATTTCCTACCAGCCAAATACAATTGGGGAGCACATCAATTCCCTATTTTGTTCAACACCAATTACTATTTCTATAACGAAATGTTCAAACCATTCATCGGATTGGGCATAGGAGCAGTTTGGGGACGTTATGATTATAGTTTGAGCAGCGAAACCAGTGCAGAGCATTACTACCTTAGAGAATTTGAAGGTCAGAGTGGTTGGCGTTTCTCACTTGTTCCGAGAGTAGGATTTTTGATAAGTACTAACCACATTCACGCCTTTGGATTGGAATTCAGCGCTCCGTATTGCTTAAACGCTTGGAGATTGGAAAACCAACTTTCATTCAACCTATCACTCAACTACACCTTCATAATAGATTAAAACATTCCGATGGAGGAAAGAAAATTAGAGACAAGTTATATTTATTTTAAGGATATAAACGAACTAAGTGAAGCAGACAGAGAACTCGTCCTGTCTGCTTCAAACGCACTTCAAATGTCCTATTCTCCCTATTCACATTTTGCAGTTGGAGCAGCTGTCCGCTTGGATAACGATGAGATAATACTCGGAGCAAATCAAGAGAATGCAGCCTATCCTTCGGGCTTGTGTGCAGAAAGAGTTGCACTCTTTGCAAGCGGTATGCACAAAGCAAAACCACTAAGCATAGCCATAGTTGCAAAAAGCGACAAAGGACAATTTGCCACCGCTTATCCATGTGGAGCATGCCGTCAGGTGATGAGTGAGATTGAGAAAAGATACGCAACACATCTTGCAACAATAGTAGGATTGAAAGATGGAGGATTTGTGAAATTCGAAAACATCAGTTCACTCCTACCCTTTGAATTTGAAATCTAAGACAAGAGAATGAAGTTTTTAAGCGAAAATGTTAAGCCTTTTGTGAAATTCATGATGATGATAGCCGTCATGATGAGTTGTTTCTCGCTTGCAGCCCTCACATTATCAACCTTAAACTATCTTTCACCCGAACTTCAACAAACAAGAGCCGGACAACTCAGCCTTCAAGCCATAGCCTCTGCAATCATGTTCGGACTAAGCACCGCAATATACATCTTTTTGTTCGACAGAGGTTTCTCAAAGCAATTTTGCAAACCCACAAATTCACATCTATGGATTTGGGCAATCGTTCTGCCACTCACTTGCATTCCCTTGGTCGATTGGCTTAACCTTTGGAACAACTCACTTAGCTTTCCACAAGAAGAGATTTGGCGACAAATGCAACAAAACTCCTCAGAATCGGTTGCCAAGATGCTTTCAACCAATAGCCTGACAGGACTTTTAGGCAGCATATTGGTCTTTGCCCTTGTGCCGGCTGTGTTTGAGGAATTGTTTTTCAGAGGAGTATTACAGAGAATCTGCACCGAATGGTTCCAAAACGCTCTTTGGGGAATCGTAATCAGTTCAGTGATATTTTCCTTTGTCCACTTTGAGATATTCTCCTTTGTACCGAGATTTGTGCTTTCGTGCATGATGGGACTCTTGTTTGCAATCGGCAAAAGCCTTTGGGTAAACATCGCCTACCACTTTGTGAACAACCTTGCAAATTGTCTTTTCCATTACCTTGCAGCAAAGGAAGTGATTCCGCAAGCCGACAGCAGCCTTTGGAGTCAGCAGATTTGGCTCATAGTCCTCAGCACCGCCATTTTTACAGCCTTTATTGCTTACATTTTTATCTTAAATAAGAAAAGCAAAAAACTCAATCCAAACAAACAAAACGCCGTTTCAAAAAATTAAAATCAAGACTTTTCTCAAAGGCTGAAACCTCGGCAAATTTCATTGGTAAAAGCAGGGCAAATGTCGCAAAAAATTCGTAACTTCGCACTTTGATTTCAGAGCGGATATTTATGGGTTTTGTCTATCCTTATTTTCTTTTTGGTTTGTTTGCCGTCGCAATTCCTATTGTGATACACTTGTTTAATTTCCGCAGATTCAAGAAGGTGTATTTCACAAACGTGAAACTATTGAAGGACTTAAAGATAGAGAGCCGTAAACAAAACAAACTACGCAATATTCTTTTGCTGACTCTTCGTTGTTTGAGCATTGCTTTTTTGGTGCTTTTGTTTGCCAATCCTTATATCAAGCAAGATGAAAACGCTTTGGTGAAAGAAGGCAGTAATGCGGTATTGATTTTTGTCGATAATTCGTTTTCGATGGAAAACTCCGCAAACAAAGGCAGCCTTTTGGACTTTGCAAAAACCAAAGCCAAAGAAATCGCCATGCAATACTCCGAAAACGACAACTTCTGTCTGCTTACACAAGATATGTCGGGCAAACATAAACACTTTGTCAATAGAGAAGAATTCCTCAATTTGCTTTCAGAGGTTGAAATCACCGCCTCAAGTCTGCCTATGAGCCAAATCATACGCTCCTCCCACCGATTCATTCACACACACACCGCTAAGAACAAGGTTTGTTTCTATGTTTCAGATTTTCAAACCTCAAGATTCGACTCCGAGAACTTCGAACAAAACAAACTAAACGATATTTTCATACCCTTGAAGGCTGAGAATGCAGACAATGTCTTTATTGATTCGGTATGGCTTGAAAACTCGGGATTGAAAGTTGGCGAGGCTGCAAATCTCTTTGCCAAGATAAGAAATCATTCTAAGGACAGCAAAGAGAATTTAGCCGTAAAATTATTCGTAAACCAAAAGCAACTCACCTCGATTAGCATTAACTTGGAGGCTGACGAAGAACAGACAATAAAGATGAGTTTCACAGTGCCTCAAAACGGAGTCTTGCATTCGAGGCTTAGCGTTTCCGACAATCCTGTGTGCTTTGACGACGATTTCTACTTTACTTTGTTGATTAGAGATAAGGTAAAAACACTTGCAATAAACCAAAACGAACAGAACAAACACCTTTTGAGATTGCTAAAAGAGGACGAAAGCATTGAGTTTTCGAATATGAAGGCAGACAATCTTGACTTTGGTCAGTTTGGAGAACAAAGCATGATTATCTTAAACGAATTGAACGAAATCAGTTCCGGTTTGGCATCTGAATTATCAAACTTCATCGAACGAGGCGGTTCTCTTTGTGTGATACCCTCAAAGGATATGGACCTAAACTCCTATAATCTATTTTTGAAATCCTACTCCGCTCCTACTTATGAACGATTGTTGGAAAAGAGTGCAAAGGTTGCAAGCATAGACATTGAGAGTAAATTATTCAAAGGCGTATTCACTTCGGTAACCGACAATATGGAGAAACCCGAAGCAAAGAAGTATTTTCAATTCTCAAAGTCCTCCGAAACGATTGCTCAAAGCATAATGCAGTTTGCCGATGGAAATGACTTTCTTGTCCTTTCTCCGCAAAACAAAAGCGATATATATCTTTTTGCAGTGGCTCTTCAAGAGGATTGGAGCAATATCACAAACCAATCGATTTTCGTTCCATGCCTTTGGAATATGTGTTCGATAAGCCGCATCTTACCTCAGATTTATTACAATCTTGGAGACAACTCTTTTATCGACCTATCGGCTTACATCAATCTTGAAAACAAGGAAATCTGTATGGTGAAAAACAAAACAGAGGACATTGCTTTCATTCCACAAATTCTAAAAAAGAACAAACAATTTGGACTTCTCTCTCAAGGACAAACCAATACAGCAGACAATTACAATGTTTGGTTAGCGGATAGTTTGATTGGAGGATTCTCTTTGAACTATTCACGAGAGGAAAGCATGCTTGAATTTCTCAGCCCCCAAGACTTAGAATCGAAATTAAAAGAAAACAAGATAGAGAATTCAAGAGTCTTTTCGACAAGAGAAATGATTGAAACTCAATTTCAAAAAAGCAAGGTCGGTTTCTCGTTCACCTCTTTGTTGATTATCTTGATTTTGATAAGCATAGGATTAGAAATATTTTTACTTAATAGAAACAAAACACAGCAATAGCAGTATCATGAAGAAACAAACTATCTATTTATTCTTTGGAATATTAACTTTACTTTGCTTACCCTGCAAGGCAGACACAAGCAAGCCTGATAGCGTAAAGCATTGGGA
>JAGBSA010000168.1 GCA_017632095.1 Bacteroidales bacterium
ATTGGGATTCAGGAAAACCACTTATCCAAATTCCGCAAGCAGCAAATACCTATACAACTGTAGGTAACATGAACCAATGGGGATTGGCTATATCTGAAACTACATACGGTGGAAGAGAAGAATTGGTCGATACAACCGGTGGTATTGACTACGGTAGCTTGATATACCTTACTTTGCAACGTGCAAAGAATGCAAGAGAAGCTATTAAACAAATGGCAGAATTTGTAGAAACATACGGCTATTACTCATCTGGAGAAAGTTTCTCTATCTCTGACGGTAATGAAGTGTGGGTTATGGAACTTATAGGCAAAGGAGCTCCTGTTTACAACAAAAAAGGGAAAGTAGACAAACGTTGGACTAAGGGAGCAGTTTGGGTAGCTATGCGAGTACCTGACGGATATATATCAGGACATGCAAACCATGCAAGAATCACTACTTTCCCTCAAGAAGTAAAAGGAAGTTTCAAATCGATCTCTTCAAAAAAAATGAAAGAAATTTTCAGACCTGAGGTTGAAGTTGTTTACTCTCACGACGTTATTACTTTCGCTCGTTTGAAAGGATACTTCAATGGAGAAGATAAAGACTTTTCTTTCAGCGACACATACGCACCACTTGATTTCTCAGGAGCAAGAGGTTGCGAAGCGAGAGTTTATGCTGCATTCCTACGTTGCAACAAATCAATGATAGAATACGAAGACTATGCAATGGGACACAACCTTACTCATCGGATGCCTTTGTGGATAAAGCCTGAAAACAAATTAGACGTAAAGGATGTAATGGAATTGATGAGAGATCACTACGAAGGAACCCCTATGGATATGACTAAAGACCTTGGAGCAGGTCCTTTCGCTTGTCCTTACAGATGGCGTCCAATGGGATTCAAAGTTGATGGTCAAGAATATGTACATGAAAGAGCTACATCTACACAACAAACAGGTTTTTCTTTCGTAGCACAAACTCGTTCTTGGATGCCAGAATCTTCAAAAGGTATCTTGTGGTTCGGAGTTGATGATACATATTCAACAGTTTACGTTCCAATGTACTGCTCAATAGAAAAAGTTCCTCATTGCTTTGCAGAAGGAAATGGAAGCATGGTAGAATACTCTGAGACTTCAGCATTCTGGTTATTCAACCTTGTAACTAATATGGCATATTCAAGATATTCAGATATGATTGTTGATATTAGAAAAGAACAAAGCAGATTGGAAAAATCTTTCATCGAAGAAGTGGCAGAAGTTGACAGAAGATTACAAGCTGAAAAAGACAATCCTGCAAAGATGAGAGAAGTTATGACACAATTCTCTCTTGCAAAAGCAGACCAAATGATGAAATCGTGGAACAAACTCAGCAAATTCTTATTGGTTAAATACATTGACGGAAACATCAAGAAAGAAACCAATGGAAAATTTGAAGAAAGCCCTTACAGAAAAGGACAATGAGTTTTCCCAGAACAACCAGAATATCCTCAAGAATGGTATAAGATGATAATCGAAGACCATGGTGAAACG
>JAGBSA010000169.1 GCA_017632095.1 Bacteroidales bacterium
AGGTCATAATCCCTTAAAGATTGGAATCTTTTAATATCAAAATACAAATTATGGGAAAGAAACAAAACAAAATAGGAGTCGTTTATTCGACAAATCCAGACTTTGAATACTTATACGAAGAGGAAGAATTGATTGAAACACGTCCTATGGAGAAACAATCTTTCAAAGTTCAATGTGACAAAAAGCAAAGAGCAGGAAAACAAGTTACACTTATAAGCAATTTTATCGGCACAGAAGAAGACTTAAAGGAGCTATGCAAAGAACTAAAAGCCAAATGCGGAGTTGGAGGCAGTTGTTCAGATGGAGAAATCCTGCTTCAAGGCGACCATAGAGCCAAAATAATAGCTTATCTTCAAGCAAAAGGCTCCAAAGTCAAACAAGTGGGAGGCTAATTGCTTTTGTCATTTTAGGCAAACTTCTTTTTAAGTTTAATAAAACTTGATTTCAATTTTCTGAAACGAAGAATCAGCAAAATAAAACGGCGTTTCGTTACAACTGAAACGCCGTTTTATTTTTTCGGTTTCAAATACTATTCACTTAGCTCTAACCAACGCAATTCCTTTTCTTCAATTTCCTCAGATAATTTTTGATAAAGTAGAGTTGCATCGGTCAGTTGTTCATGTGTCATCTCTCCTTGATTGAGTTTTTCTTCAAGTTCTTGTTTTTGTTTTTCGAGTTCGGGTAGCAGTTTTTCGATTTCTTCTTTCTCTCTTTGCTCTTTGTAGCTTAATTTGCGTTTTGCAGGGGCGGTTTTGTTCTTTTGATTCTCTTGTTTCGAGCTTTCCTTGACTTTTTCTGCCAATTGAGCCTCTCTTTGCTTTTCTTTCTCTTGTTCGATGTAAGATGAATAAGTAAAAGGATACTCTTTTATTTTACCGTTTCCTTCAAAGACAAAAAGCTGTGAACAAATCCTATCAAGGAAATGACGATCGTGCGAAACCACAAGCAAACAACCCGTATATTGATCAAGGAAATTCTCAAGTTTCATTTGAGTATAGATGTCCAAATCGTTGGTTGGCTCGTCCAATATCAAGAAATTCGGATTTGTAATCAAGATACTCAACAAGAAAAGCAAACGTTTCTCCCCTCCTGACAAAAGTGAATAATCTGTAAATTGCTTTTGTGGAGGTATTCCAAAGTGTGTGAGATACTGAGAGGCACTTAAGCGAGAGCCATCTGCAAGTAGAATGCTGTCGGTTGAGCGTTTGATTATGTCGATTACCTTTGTGTCGGGTTTTTCTTTCGGAGTGTTTTGTGTGTAATAGCCAATCTGTACCGTTTGTCCAAGAACGACTTTGCCACTATCAGCTTTTGTCTTCTCGGTTATTATTTCGAGCAGAGTAGTCTTGCCACATCCGTTAGTACCTACAATACCTATTTTATCACCTCTTTTATATATATGAGAGAAATCTTGTATTACAGTTTTATCTCCGTAAGTTTTTGAAATGTTGTTTATTTCTAAAATCTTACTTCCAATTCTCTGTGTCTTGACACTAAAATCCAAACTTTCTTGTTCTACTTTTTGCGAGACTGGTTCTTGAAGACGCTCAAACGCCTCTATGCGTGAACGCGACTTTGTCCCTCTTGCTTGCGGCATTCTGCGAATCCACTCCAATTCTTTTTTGTAGAGATTCTTCGCCTTCGCATGTTGGGCTGCTGCTTGCTGTTGTCGTTCTGCTTTCTTTTCAAGATAGTATGCGAAATTACCAAAGTATTTATTTATCTCGCAATTATCCAATTCGTAAATGTCGGTACTGACCTTATCAATAAAGTATCTGTCGTGAGAAACCAATAATAGGGTTTGATTAGACTTCGAAAGATAATCCTCCAACCATTCAATCATTTTTATATCCAAATGGTTTGTCGGCTCATCTAAAAGTATCACTTCGCTATGACTTATCAAAACCATACACAAAGCCACCTTTTTGCGTTCTCCTCCCGACAAAGAACTTACGTTTTGTTGAAGATTTGTTATGTTAAGTTTGCCAAGAATTTCTTTAACGTTGCTTTCATAATTCCAAGCGTTGTGAACATCCATTTCAGCTATGGCTTTGGTTAGCTCGTTTTGAGCTTGCGGAGAATCATCTCTTTGAACTCGTTCAAGAGCTTGCTCATAGCGTTTGACCGTTTGCATCAAAGGTACATCGCTTTCAAACAACACGTCCATTATACTTGCATCTACTCCTTGCAAAGGGTGTTGTTCCAAATAAGATATTCGTATCCCTTTCCTAAAACTAAGATTACCCTCATCGTAGGTTTCTTTTCCTGCTAATATCTTCAACAGAGTTGTCTTTCCACTGCCATTTGCTGCCACCAAAGCGGTCTTTTGACCTTTGTTTATTCCAAATCAGATTTCTTTGAATAGGGTTTTCTCTCCGAAAGTTTTTGAAAGACCTTCAACGGTTATGTAATTCTCTGCCATTATTTACGCTTTATGGTATATTTTTCTGGTATTTTGAAAGGATATTGCTGAGGATTGTCAAAGCTAATTGAGTTTTGAATCAATCTAAATTTGTGTTTACGTTTTCCCTCTTGCGCTTCTATGTCAAAATATGGCTGTTCTGTATCTGTAACTTGTTTTTTCATCAATACAGATATTACAAATGGTTTAGTCAATTCTAATTGCAATTCTGCATTTGCGGTATCTGTTATCAACTTGTCAAGTTCCTTGTTATTTAAATCTTTACCCGCAAGATTTTTAATTGTGTTTTTAGAAATTATATACGCATTTGAATTTATCTTATCCATAATATAAACACTATCATAGCTGATTTGAGCACGTCCAATCTCTCCTATAAAAGTTGTAACGCTG
>JAGBSA010000170.1 GCA_017632095.1 Bacteroidales bacterium
AGTAATTCTAAACATCTTGTCAAATTCCGTATACGTTTTCTTTTCTTTGTTTTCTTTCATATTGATAATTCCATTTATCTCTGTTTTGTTTGGAGTTATCACTCCGCCCGCTCAATGTCCTGAGTTTGCCTTAAACAAAGATGTAATCATGGATTATGTCTCTTGGCATTTGGATTCGTTCAAACAAACTCATGGAATCTATGCTTGTCTTTTTGCAATCGGAGGGGCATATCTTACTTGTATCTTCTTTTCAGCATCATTTCGTTACTTGGGTATGTTTTTCCTCGCTCCGATTCGAAATGGTATTACAAAGGATTTAAGAAACGATTTGTACAGAAAAATAACTACGCTGCCAATTTCCTTTTTCTCTTCACGCAAAAAAGGAGATCTTATAGCAAGACTTACTTCTGACTTGGAGGAAATTGAATGGAGTGTACTGACAAGCCTACAAATGTTGATTAAAGACCCTTTGATGGTGATATTCTGTACAATCACTTTGATAATTGCCTCATGGAAATTGCTGTTACTTGCCCTTCTTGTGATGCCTGTTGCATATTTTTTGATAAAGAAAACAGGTGATAGCCTAAAACGTAATTCAACCAAAGCACAATCAAAAATTGGTACCTTGCTTTCTCTTTGCGAAGAATCAATTGGGGGATTGAGGTTGATTAAATCTTACAATGCCGAAGATATTGTCGCAGAAAAATTTGCTGAACAAAACGACCAATACACCAAAACTGCAATAAATGTTGCTAGAAAAAGAGAATTGGCTGCACCTTTGACGGAATTTCTTGCCATATCGGCACTTGTATTTGTTGTAATTTTGGGTGGCAACATGGTATTAAAAGAAGAACTTCCTCCTGCAATACTTATAGGTTTTACACTCATATTTGCGCGTATCATTTCGCCATTACAAGCCGTTTCAACAGCTTTTTATAATTTGCAAAGAGCCGAACCTTGTGCTAAAAGGGTAAATGAAATTCTTAATGCGGACGAAAAAATTATTCAAGCAAAAGATGCAGTTGTTTTAGAGAAGTTTGAACGTAATATATCTTTCAAAAATGTGTCTTTTTCTTATGGAGATGAAGCCCAAGTGGTATTAAAAAACATCAATCTCAACATTCAAAAAGGAGAAACCATAGCCTTGGTTGGTGCATCCGGTGCAGGAAAATCCACACTTATGGATTTAATTCCTCGATTTGCCGATTGCACACATGGAAACTTGTTTATAGATGACCAAGACATTAAATCGTTAGACATAAACTCCGTTAGAAGAAAGATAGGTTACGTTGGACAACAAGCAATCTTGTTTAACGACACTATTTTTAACAATATAGCCTTTGGAATGCCTGATGCAACGCAGCAAGATGTAGAAGCCGCGGCTCGAGCAGCCAATGCACATGATTTTATCATGAAAACAGAAAACGCTTATCAAACAAAGCTTAGCGATAGAGGCATGAGCCTATCCGGAGGTGAAAGACAAAGAATCTGTATTGCGAGAGAATTGCTCAAAAATCCAGAGATACTTTTGTTAGACGAAGCAACATCGGCATTAGATACCCAAAGCGAACATGCAGTTCAAAAAGCAATAGACGAATTAAGCAAAAACAAAACCTGTATCATTATTGCACATCGTCTATCCACCATAACAAACGCTGATAGAATCGTTCTGTTGGAGTCAGGTCAAATAACCGAAGAAGGAACCTACGAAGAATTATTGTCACTCAACAAAGGATTTGCAGGATTGGTTAAGATGCAAACCCTATAAGCCGATATAAAATCACCGAATCAAATTTCAACAATGAAAATCAAGTATATATTTTCCTCTTACTTTATAGGAATCCTCTTTTTTACTCTTTTTAGAATATTATTGGTCGTTGTATATGCTTGTAATGCAGACTCAGCAATAGAAATCAATAGTTTATTATTAAAAAGTTTCGCCATAGGTTGGCAATTCGATACTTGCATAAGTTGTTATTTGCTTGCTCTGCCTTTAATTTTGACTTTAGTAGATTATTTTTTGAAGTTGAAAAGCAATATCTTCAAAAGGATAATCCACATCTTGACTTGCACATTATTTTGCATCGCTTTCTTAGTTTCAGCCGCCGATATACCATACTTTAACTACTTTTTCACACACCTAAACGCCTCTATATTTACCTATTTCACCACTTTCGGATTTTTATTCGAAATGATAGTGCAAGAAATCAGTTACTTGATTTATTTCTTCTTGTTTTTAGGAATCTGCGTTGGTTATGTGTTATTGATGAATCTAAACTACAAGCACTTTTATCTAAAAGACAACAAGCGGATTTCTTATTTCAAATCAATACCTCTTGCAATTCTTTTAGTAGGTTTATGTGTGATTGGAATGCGTGGAAGAATAGAATTAAAAAGTCCTTTAAGAGTTGGAACGGCTTACCATTGCAATGACGCATTTCTTAACAATGTAGGTCTGAATCCTTCATTTGTCTTAATCAAAAGCATAGAAGAACACAACAAAACCGCAAACAAAGACCTGCAACTCTTAGACTCAGAAAAAGCAAACGCACTTTGGTTAAGCCAAAAGCAAAACAAGAAAGAGAATATTTCTGAAATTAAGTTGAATGAAAACACTAATGTCGTTCTTATCATAATGGAATCGATGTCCGCAGACAAGAGTGGACATTTTAATCCTTCAAGTCAATTGACTCCTTGCTTAGATAGGCTTATCGATTCCTCATATAGCTACGAAAAAGCGTACACAGCAGGAATCCATACCTATAATGGAGTTTACTCTACTTTGTTTTCCCACCCGGCAATCTTTGCACGACACAGCTTAAAAACCACACAAATTCCGCAAATGTGCGGTTTGTCTAATGTGCTTGCCGAAAATGGCTACCAAACATTTTACTTCACCACACACGACTCGCAGTTTGACAATATCGCAGGCTTTCTTTACGCAAACGGAATTCAAAACATAATATCTCAAAGCGACTATCCGTCCAATGAAGTCAAAAGTACGCTTGGCGTAAGCGACCATATAATGTATGCAAAGGCGATAGAAACGATCTCTTCTTTGAAAAAAGATAAACCATTCTTTGTTTGCATGCTTTCATCAAGCGATCACGCACCTTATATCTTGCCAACAGATATTCCATTTAAGCCAAAGAGCAAAGAACTTAAAGACCAAATGGTCGAATATGCCGATTGGGCAATAGGTAGCTTTATTAAGGATGCTCAAAAGCAAGATTGGTTCTCTAATACACTGTTTGTATTTGTAGCCGATCATGGTTATGTGAAACCTAATTCAAAATACGAAATGCCGCTTTCCTATCATCATACCCCTATGTTCCTATATTGCCCATCGCAAATCTCCTCTGCAAAAGACACAAGCCTTGCATTGCAAATCGATCTCGCACCAACACTGCTTTCAATGCTTATTCCGAATTACGAAAACCATACCTTAGGAATTGATCTTCAAAAACAAGAACGCCCATACGTCTATTTCTCAGCTGACAATCGCCTTGGTGTTTTGGACAAAGAGTATTTCTATATCTTTGAACAAAATGGTAAAGAGAAGATTTATCGATTGGACGATGATGAAAAGATAAATCGAATTGACAAAGAACAGCAACGTGCCGATAAGATGAGAGATTACGCATTCTCGATGTTGCAAGTAAGCAATGATATGCTCAAAACACAGCAATGTAATTGCAAAAAGAAATAAGCCTTTGCTTCTTAAAAAACACTATATCAAAACCTCGGTGAACTAAAATCAAGTTTTAATTTACTGAAACTTCGTTTTAATTTTTTAATTCTTCGTTTCGCTTCAACCGAAACGCCGTTTCGTTGTTTATATTTTTTGAAGACTTATTCTTGATAGTATGAATAGATTTGAGGAATTTCTTATCTTTGCAGTGTTGTTCTAAATTAGAAAATAGTAGGGTATGAGAACGAAAAAAGATATGTCTGCATTTGCGACTTCAATTTTGAAAGTATTTGCTTTGAATCCCTTTCAACCGATGAATTTCAAACAAATAGCCTCTCGTCTCGGCATTACCGATAAGGGTAGTAAGGAGATGATAAAAAATCATTTGAATCAGATGTCTCAAGATGAGATTATAATAGAGGTGGATAGGGGTAAATATAAGCTGAATCCAAAGTATGCGACAAGCGAAGTTCTTCCTGAACATTACATTGTTGGAACTGTGGATATGAAGCAAACAGGCAAGGCTTACGTTCTTTGTGATGACGGCGGGGAAGATGTTTATATCAATATGAACAACACTAATCACGCCTTAGATGGCGATAGGGTTAAGGTTTATCTTTTCCCTCAGAGAAAGAAACGCAAGAAAGAAGGTCAGATTGTAGAGATTCTCCAACGTGCAAAGACTAATTTCGTGGGCATTGTTCAAAAACACGGACGATATGCTTTCCTTATATGTGACAATAGTTCAATGCCGGTGGATATATTCCTTGATGTCAATAATCTGAAAGGAGCAAAGGACGGCGATAAGGCTTTGGTTGAGATTGTGGATTGGCCTCAAAATGCGAATAATCCTTTTGGTGAGGTCGTTAAAGTTTTGGGACGTCCCGGTGAGAATGATGTTGAGATGCAGTCTATCTTGGCTGAGTATGATTTTCCTTTGTTTTTTCCTGACAATGTGGAGAAAGAGGCTGAGAAAATTTCGATTGATTTGGATAGAGAGGAAGTTGCAAGGCGTAGAGATTTCAGACAGATTACTACTTTCACAATAGACCCTGCTGATGCTAAGGATTATGATGATGCACTTTCGTTTCGTCGTTTACAAAATGGTAATGTGGAAGTCGGAGTGCATATTGCCGATGTGTCATATTATGTTAGAGAAAATTCAGCCTTGAATGAGGAGGCTTTTCGTAGGGGAACCTCAGTTTATTTGGTCGATAGAACGATACCAATGTTGCCTGAAAAGTTGTGTAACGGAGTTTGTTCTCTAAGAGAAGGTGAAGATAAGTTCTGTTTCTCAGCTGTGTTTGAAATGAACGAAAAGGCTGAGGTTGTGAATGAGTGGTTCGGTAAGACGGTTATTCGTTCCGATAGACGCTTTGCTTATGAGGAAGCACAGAAAGTTATAGAGGAAAAGTCAGGTGAATATTCTAATGAAATACTTTCTCTTTGGGCTTTGGCAGAACAAATGCGTAAGAAACGTTTTCGAGCAGGTGCGATAAATTTTGAAAGTGTTGAGGTGAAGTTTCATTTAGATGAGAATGCAAAACCAATAGGCGTTTATCTGAAAGAAACTAAGGAAGCGAATTGGTTGATAGAAGAGTTTATGCTTTTAGCAAATAAACAGGTTGCTTCTTTTATTGGAAAAGTTAAGCAGAAAGAAAAAGCAAAGACTTTCGTATATCGTGTGCATGATGAGCCGAATAAGGAAAAACTTGAGACGTTTAAGGAATTTATAAGCAAGTTAGGATATAGCGTAAACGACAAATCGAGAAGTACTTTGACAAAAAGTTTAAATAAACTCTTCGAACAGATTGTTGGAAAGGGAGAAGAGACAATGATAAGTATGATTGCGCTGCGTACAATGAGTAAAGCATACTATTCTTGCGACAATATAGGTCACTATGGTTTGGGATTCCCATATTATACTCACTTTACGTCGCCTATACGTCGCTATCCGGATGTTATGGTTCACAGATTGTTGGAGCGATACTTGGATAAAAAACCGTCAGTCGATAAAGAAGTTTTTGAAAGTCGCTGTGAGCATTGCTCAAATATGGAAAAGAAAGCCTCTGAGGCTGAAAGAGCGTCTGTAAAGTTCAAACAAGCGGAGTATCTTGCCGATAAGGTTGGACAAGTCTTCGATGGAATTGTCTCAGGCGTGAGTAAGTGGGGCATGTACGTTATGTTGAACGATAGTAAGTGCGAAGGGCTGGTTCCAATGAGGGAAATAAATGACGATTTCTATATATTAGATGAGGAAAACTTCCGTTTCATAGGTAAAACCAAGGGAAAGGTTTATCAATTGGGTATGCCGGTAACCATAAAGATAGATAGCGTAAATTTATTTAAGAAACAGATGAAGTTTTTGTTGGTTCCGGAACAAGAAAATTAAGATTAGAGTAGAATTAAAAACTATATATTAAAATGAAAATACTGTTATTAGGCTCAGGAGCAAGGGAACATGCAATTGCAATGAAGATTAGAGAGAGCAGACTTTGCGAAGAGTTGTTTATTTCGCCTGCAAATGCGGGAATGATTTCAGAAGGCGTTTGTGTGAATTTAGGAAACGATTTTGAAAAAATTAAATCCTTTGCCGTAGAACAGGGAATAGATATTTTGGTTGTAGGAAACGAACAACCGTTGGTTGATGGCATTGCAGACAGTTTTGCTTCCGATGAACACACTCGTCATATCAATGTAATCGGACCAAAGAAAGCGGCTGCTATGTTGGAGGGAAGCAAGGATTTTGCAAAGGAATTTATGTTCAAAAACAATATCCCGACTGCACGTTATCGCACTTTCGGAAAAGAGGACTTGAACGAGGCTAAGCAATTCTTGAAGACGATGAATCCTCCTTACGTTTTGAAAGCTGATGGTTTGGCTGCAGGAAAGGGAGTCGTTATATTACCAACGTTAGAAGAAGCTGAAGCCGAATTAGACGCTATGTTGTCGCAAGCGAAATTTGGAGATGCATCTGCAAAGGTTGTGATTGAAGAATTTTTAAGCGGAATCGAGTGCAGCGTGTTTGTATTGACAGATGGCAAACACTACAAGATATTGCCTGAGGCTAAGGATTACAAACGTATTGGTGAGGGTGACACCGGCTTAAACACAGGAGGAATGGGCAGTGTTTCGCCTGTGGTGTTCGCAGATAAGGAATTCATGCAGAAAGTCGAAGATAGAATAATCCGTCCAACGATAGAGGGATTGCAAAAAGACAACTTGGAGTACAGAGGTTTTATCTTCATAGGCTTGATGAGCGTTGCAGGAGAGCCATACGTGATAGAATATAACGTAAGAATGGGAGATCCGGAAACGGAAAGCGTAATGCCGAGAATAGAAAGTGATTTGGTTGAGGCTTTTGATTTGATTGGTAAAGGCGAATTGGATAAATACGAAATGAAAATCAAGTCTGACTATTGCACAACGGTGATGCTTGTCAGCAAAGGCTATCCGGAAAGCTATGAAAAAGGGAAAGTGATGAGCGGAATGGATTTGTGTGAGGATTGTTTCTTATTCCATGCAGGTACAAAGGCAGATGAGGAAGGTAGAATTTTAACTGCAGGCGGTAGAGTGATAGCTGTAACTTCTTTTGGCAAGACTATGCAAGAGGCTTTGGCTAATTGCTATCGTCAGGCAGAGAAAATAGACTTTGAGGGCAAGACTTTGAGACGCGATATAGGCAAAGACTTGATGAATTTGTTGAAATAAATAATCTGAAAGTATGAAACAATATCAGGAATTGTTGCAACGCATATTGGATACGGGCGTCCGCAAAGAGGATCGTACGGGTACGGGAACTCTTTCGGTGTTTGCACATCAGATGAGGTTCAATCTGCAAGAGGGATTCCCATTACTGACAACCAAAAAGCTGCATACGCGAAGCATAATCCACGAACTGTTGTGGTTTCTCAAGGGTGATACAAATACTGCTTACCTTCACGATAACAAGGTTACGATTTGGGACGAGTGGGCTGACGAAAACGGAGATTTAGGTCCTATTTATGGAAAACAATGGCGTGCGTGGGAGGCTAAAGACGGTAGAGTGATAGACCAAATTGGAGAGTTGATAGAGCAAATTAAGAAAACACCGGATTCAAGACGCCTTTTGGTCAGTGCTTGGAACGTGGGTGATTTGGATAAAATGGCATTACCGCCTTGTCATATCATATTTCAATTTTATGTTGCGAACAATCGCTTGTCTTGTCAGCTGTATCAACGCAGTGCAGACGTGTTTCTCGGCGTTCCGTTCAACATTGCATCTTACGCATTGCTGACTCACATGATTGCACAGGTATGTGGCTTGGATGTAGGCGAGTTTATACACACTACAGGCGACACTCACTTGTATCTAAACCACATTGAGCAAGCCCGATTGCAGCTTACACGCACACCATATCAACTTCCGACATTGAGATTGAACCCTTCGGTTAAAGAAATTGTCTATTTCAAATACGAAGACATAGCAATAGAAAATTATAACAGCCACCCACACATAAAAGGAGAAGTTGCAGTATGATGAATCTTATAGTTGCTAAGGCGGAAAACAATATAATCGGAAAGGATAACAGTCTTTTGTGGCATTTATCCGAAGATTTGAAATATTTTAAGCAGATAACCTTGGGCAAAACCGTGCTTATGGGACGCAAAACGTGGGAAAGCCTACCCTTTAAGCCTTTGAAAAATCGTCGAAACGTAGTTATCAGTTCTCAAAAGGACTATGTGGCAAACGGGGCTGAGGTTTTCACCGATTTAGACTCTGCATTGGAAGCACTGAAAGACGAGGAGGTTTTCTGCATTGGCGGAGCAAGCATCTACAAGCTTCTTTTGCCTAAATGCGATAAGTTGTTTATAACTCAGTTGTTTGAATCCTTTGAAGGAGATGCAGCTTTCCCGGAAATAGATACAACTAAATGGGAAATCAAACGCCTATCTCCAATGCTCTATGACGAGAAAGAAAATATAAAGTTTCGATTCGAAGTTTGGGAAACGAAGAAACAATAAATCAAAACCAAGTTTCAGTAAACTAAAACGAAGAAATAAAAACACAAAACGAAGACTTAGTAAGACCAATCTTTTTTAGATTGGTCTTAACCTTTGAAATGCAGCGTTAAATAAGCGATTGTGTATGAGAAATGTAGATAAGAAACGATTTAAAAGTCTTTTGCTTGGGACTGCTCTTGCTTTTGTTTTATTCTTATCATATTTGCCATTGTCGGCACAAAGACAAGACATCACTTATTTCTTAAAAGAAATTCCACAAAACAACTCTTCCAATCCTGCAATGGGAATTGGATATGACTTATATTTCTTTGCGTTTATGCCTTCCTTTGAAATTAGAACATCAGGATTTGGTTACAATAGCTTTATAGAAAGACACGAGGAATTCAGAGATTCTTTGAATATAAATTCTCAAAGATTCAGCAAAAATATGTTGGAAAACAACTTCCTCAATATGCAGATGGAGCAAAATCTATTGGGTTTTGGTTTACGCAAAGGCAAGAATGAATTTACATTTTCTTCGTATATAAATGTTGATAGTAGGGTTGAGTTTTCTAATACATCGTTTGACTTTGTTGCAATGGGAATGGAGTCAATTGTTTCGAGCATGGAGTTGAATGAAAAGCATCTTTTGAATCTTAATGCTTACCTTGCAAATGCTATAGGCTACATTCACCATGTAAATAAAAGCCTTTCTGTAGGAGTAAGAGCCAAACTATTATTCGGAATTACCAATATAAGCACCTCAGATTGTGTTTTGCGATTTGCAAACAATGAAGCAGGAGGATATACCGCTGCTTTAGGTTTGGATATGAAGACTTCAAACATTTTTAACTTGCTTGATTTGGCTGCCGCTTATGGTTTGATAACACGAGAAGATGCTTTGCCGATGTCAATTGGCGAAACGCTTATTTCAATCTTTCACAATATAGGATTAGCTTTAGACTTAGGAACAGTTTATAAAGTAAACAATAGTTTGAAATTAGGTTTTAGTGTAAGTGATTTAGGTTTTATTTCGTGGAATTCGGGACTTAAACAGCTTAGAACCTCGGAAGAAGAACTTATCACCGACTTTGAAGGAATTGATACCTCATTAACAAAATACAATGCTTCGATTTTAGGACTCGCAAACAATATTGTATCAAGTTTAGATGAAGCTTTTGATGTGCATGAATATGAAATGGAAGCATATAGTCAATTCTTGCCAATTGAGCTTAAGGTTTCAGGAGAGTTTATTCTAAGTGATGAACACACAATTCAAGCATTGATTGGAACAAAATTTGTAAACAACAGATTCATAGACTCACATTTGAGTGCATTTTATGCCTTTCGTTCTTCCTATGTGGGCTTTTCTGCGGGTAATACCTTTATGTTCTCATCTTGGTTCAATCCATCAGTATTGCTTAGTTTGAATTTGAAACCAGTAGGCTTTTATTTAGGAACCTCATTCAAAATAGGAGGAAATGGAGGCTTGAACATGGGTAATATAAGTTCGCTATCGCTTTTCGGAGGTTTGAGTTTGGCGTTTGGAGAAGATGTTGCAGGCAAGCGAAACCGAGTAAGACGTCATTGGTAGAAAGGTTTATCTATCTGATTCTTTCTAATCCTCCCTCAAGGTCTATTTTGAAAATAGCAGAAGGCTGTTTGATTTCATTGTTTTCACGTTCTTCCTCTGCAATATAATCTACTGCATTTTTGATTCTTTCATCAATATCTGTAAAACTTTGAGGCGTAGGCATACCGCTAAGATTTGCCGATGTGCTTACAAGAGGTGCGTTTAATTCATCAAGCAATCGTTGGCAGTAATCGTGATTAGGAATTCTTATACCTATGCTTCCGTTCTCTGAAAGCAAATGTAAAGGCAAGTTCTTGGCTTTTGGATATATTATAGTTGTAGGACAATAAGACGATTTCAAGAGTTCTTTGGCAAGATCGGGAATTTGCTCGACATATTTCTTTAACATATCCTCATCTTTAACCAAAAGCAAAAGATGTTTGCCCTTACCACGACCTTTAATCTCTAAAATCTTTTTGATGCCTTCTTCATTTGTAGCATCACAACCAAGTCCCCAAACAGTATCGGTGGGATAAAGAATTACCCCACCGACTTTCAATATTTCTGTTTCTTTCATTTCGAAATTTCGATTACTCCATCAAGAAGTTAATGTCTGCATTCAAATCGAACTCTTTTGGTTCGTTTGCTCCGTGGAAGAATTTCATTTTGTTGTTTCTTCCAATCAAACTTAGCTTTCCTTCTTTCAAACGCAATGCAGTTGCTTCTCTGATTGCCGCAATCTTAATATCCGGATTTACTTTGGTAAATTCGCTCAATCTATCGTCTCTTGTCTCTCCTCCATGCTTAGGATCGAAAAAGTCAGTGTAGTGAGGGTTGATTTGGAACGGCACAAGCTTCATGCAATCAAAGCTTGCAGGTTCGATAATCGGCATATCGTTCGTTGTTTTCAAGCTAAGACCGGCAACATTACTTCCTGCTGACCAACCCATGTAAGCAACACCGTCCATAACTCTTTGAGAAATCAAACTCATTATACCGTTTCTGTAAAGCTCATACACCAAATGGAAAGTGTTTCCGCCACCTACAGCGATACATTCTGCTTGTTCAACGGCTTTTTTTACGTCTTGCTCTTTGTGAATGCTGTAAAGATTCAATCCCAATCCTTCAAACACTGTCTTAACTTTTGTTTCGTAGTTATCGTATCCCATAGATACTCCTGCATAAGGAATAAACAATACATTCTTAACGCCACTTTCGTTGCAGAAGTCTTTGATCATGTCTTTGCACCAGTCCAAATATTTTTCTCCTGCATTG
>JAGBSA010000171.1 GCA_017632095.1 Bacteroidales bacterium
CACAAAACGAGCGTTCGCAAATGCAAAAGCAAGTCGAACGCTCGTTTGTCTTTACCTTATATAATCTATATTTATAATCTTTTAATTAATTGATATATTATTTCCATGAGTCTTCGTCATACAACAACTTAAACTTTTTTTGAAGATAATTATATTGTTCTTTAGTTGCGTATTCATATCTAAACTCTAATCCAACTATATTTTCAGGTAATTCATAAGGCTTAAAATCATTACTTGAGAGATGAAAAAAAACACAATTTTTGATTTTATTTTTTGAGGAATCAATCTCTCTCTGTAAATTACTAATCGAATCTCCTAACTTATACTTGTTATACTTTATTGTAATGACTTCCTCAATTATTCCATTTTTGTAGGCATGGCAAATTTCGTTAATTGGACAAGCTTTAGCAACAATATACGGATATTCCCAGTAAATCTTAGGATTATTCTCGAAAATACTTCTCCAAGTTTCAGGAGATTCTAATAATGGGAACATCTCTCCTACCGCTACTTTTTGAGAAATTAGTTTTCCATAATTACAACCTTGAGAAAAACCTGTAAATGTGCCGATTAGAACAGCAGCAGTAATAATTAATTTTGTTATTTTAGCAGGTCTTGATCCTCCTTTTAAGAATCTAAGATATTTTAATTTTGATACACTTTTTTCAAAAAATGATTTGCTCCCAGCAAATGAAATACATGAAACAAAAAGATCCGCATTAGATATTTTTGTTTCATAATTTGAAACGCTTTTTGTGTTTATTTCAATTGAATCATTTTCTAAGTTGTAGCAAGCTTTTAAACTACCAAATTCAAATAGAAGAGAATTGTCGGCAACAACTGTATTATCATTTAATATGCTATCTGTTTCATTGGAAGAACTAAAATATCCATACATAAATCCTATTCCAAAAAATAATGAGACTGCACCAATTATAGAAAAGACAATTAGCCCTCAACCTTTGAAAATATTTTTTACCTTATCATTTTTTTTATTCTGTATACTATTATTATCTTGTTCTACTCTATCTTTAAGTTTTATTTTAATGGTATATTTTGATGAAAGGTTATTTACGATTTTTTCTATTTCTTCTTCGATTTGCGGAAACTCGGTCGAGCGTGCGATAAAGAAGTGTTCGCCTCTTTCGACGAAGATTTGTTTTGTCTTTACTGCCTGTACGCTTGCCACAATCTCGTCATCCAATATCAATTCGCAGTCCGCATCGGCTTTGACGCTGACCTTGGCTTTGTCGTCGTTGTTGTGAATCGGCGAAAGGTGAGGGCGGATTTCTCTTTCAAAGATTCCTTTCACTGCGTCATTGAATGATGTTCCGTGATGCAAGTCTAAAAAACTGTGGCAACCGATTCGATTTCTAAACTCTTCGTCCAAATAATCTGGAACACCATTTAATACGCTGTCATAGTTGATAGGGATTATCTTCTTACCGTTATCGAGTGCCAACTCTATCTCTTTGCGTACCCAATCGCCTTTGTCGTTGCATCGGGAGAAGTAATCAGGTGTGAGAACCATGACAAAAACCGGTGCGTCAATGACTGCATCTTCCAATCTCTTATCGATTGCTCTTGCTCCGATACTTTTGAAATCCAAAAAGGTGCGACAATTATCTATACCAAAAGCCAAGTCCAATATTCTGGCTTTATCCGTTCCGTCGCTGCGGCGATAGGAAATGAAAACATCGAAATTCTTTCCGCTCATCTTCTTTGAATTTATTTCTGCAAAGTTAGGAAAAAATCATATACCAACAAAATTTTTTCTTGCAAAGGTTGAAAAGTCGCAAAGGCTGTTTGACTGAGGTTTAAGGCTTAAGGATTAAAGTTTAAGGTCGAAAGACTAAAGGCAAACTTCCTTAAACTTTAACCATTCTTCCTTAAACCATTCTCAGACTTCTTTTACAAAATGTTCCACTTACCGATAATGGTATTATCACTTAGCGGTAATGGTATTATCAATTACTGTTATTAGTATTATGACTTACTGATAATGGTATTATCACGGCGTGATAATGGTATTATCTCTTTGTGATAATGATGTTATCACGCTGTGATAATCGGATTATCAAGACGTGGAAAATTTTTGATAGTAAGTTTGGGGTGTTTTTTCTTTGGTTTTATTTGCTGAAAACGAGGTTTGGGTTTTCTAATTCCAAGTGTTATTGTTGTGTTATTTGAAAATGATATGGGCATAAGACAGGATTCATGTCATTATGTATGATTTCTATCCTATGTATGTTTATTATTTTTCTTTTTTATTATTTTTAGTATTATTCATGTCCTATATTTGAATACACACCCCTTGTGTATTTGAGTTGATACCCCTATGTTGTTTGAACGTAGTAGGGATTTAATATTGGTGTATATGGCTATGTGTTTTTCTGAATCGTGTTTTTCTTTCAAAGATTCTTATTTCATGATGTCTTTTATTGTTTTTTTTCGTACCTTTGACGGCTGATTTTTAACACAAAACAAAAGGTAATGAAACTTAAAGCAGGTATCTTGATGTTGATGTTTTTGTTCGGAATGCAGAGTTTCGGACAGGTCTTGTTGAATGGTGATAAGACTAATAACGGCAAGGCTATCGTGAATGAATCTTTTACTGATTTCTCTGTAAGTCAAAATTTTACTTATTTGAATGCTGAGAGGGTTATCCTCGAAAATTCGACTTACATTAAGTTAGATATGGGTGAGGGTTTTAGTTGTTCGAAAAAGGTTGGTGAGGCTGAATTACCGGTTTTCACATACTTTATTGAGGTTCCTTTTTGCCAAGAGATTGTGGTGGAGGAAAAGGTTTTAGAGAAGGAGTCTTTCAATCTTGAGAGCGGTTGTAAGATTGTTCCTAAACAATTTTCTCAATCTAAACAAAACGAGGTGGTGGAATTTGTGATGGACAAGCAATATTATTCTCAGAATGTTTTGGGTCCTAAGAATAGAGTTGAGGTTGAGCTGTTGGGAAGTATGAATGGTGTGAGAATGGCGAAGCTTACTGTTTGTCCTGTGAAGTATAATCCTGTCACTAATGTGATTGAGCTTGCTAAGAGTTTGGATTATTCGGTTAAGTTCGTCAATCCGGATTACGAAAAGACTCTTTTGTCAAGAGCTAAGACTAATTCTACGGCA
>JAGBSA010000172.1 GCA_017632095.1 Bacteroidales bacterium
ATCGCCTGATTCGGTGCGACAAAGTGTTGAAAGATAGGCTCCGCTGTTTAGTCTTTTGCCAAAATCTCTTGCGATAGAGCGAATGTATGTGCCTTTTGAACAACGTATTCTAAAATGTACCTCAGGCATATTTATTCCCGTTATTTCAAATTCGCTTATGTTTATCTTTCTTTCTTTGATTTCAACCTCTTTTCCTTCTCTTGCCTTGGTGTATGCTCTGACTCCGTTTATTTTTAGTGCGGAAAATATGGGCGGTATCTGCATTTGCTATCCTATAAAGGATTTTGCAGTTTCGTAAATAAGATTTTCGTTAATGTGTTCAACAGGGTAGGTGTTGTCGATTTCGGTTTCCAAGTCGTAACTCGGTGTTGTAGCTCCAAGATGTATCGTTCCGGTGTATTCCTTTTCTTGAGCCTGAAATTCCTCTATTCGTTTTGTGTATTTGCCAACGCACAAAACTAACAATCCTGTGGCTAATGGATCAAGCGTTCCTGCGTGTCCGATTTTTACTTTCTTGACTCCGAAATGTCTTTTTAGGATATAGTGCACCTTATTGGTGGCTTGGAATGATGTCCAGCCGTATGGTTTGTCAAGGATTAGAAATCCTCCTTCTTCAAGATTGATTTTCATTTGTTAAACCTCCAATGGAATGCCACAAAGCATTAGTGTGATAAGAAGTAAACCAATAATTATTCTGTAGTAACCAAAGGCTTTGAAACCATATTTTGTAAGGAAATCGATAAAGAACTTGATTGCCAATATTGCAACGATGAATGCTACTACGTTTCCTATCAATAGTGTAAGCCAATTTTCACTTAACAATTGCATTCCCGTATCAGAGGTGAATGCTTGTAAGAGTTTGTATCCTGAAGCGGCTGCCATAGTTGGTACTGCAAGGAAAAATGAAAACTCAGCGGCTGTTTTGCGAGATAGTTTTTGAGTCATACCACCGACGATTGTTGCCATCGAACGGCTGACTCCCGGAATCATCGCAATACATTGAGCTAAGCCTATCATGAAACTTTTTTTGTAGGTTATGGTTTGGTCTTCTGCTGGTTTGTTGAACCATTTATCTACAAACAACATAAAGACTCCGCCTATTACAAGCATAATCGAAACCACCCAAACATTTTCCAAAAAACTGTCAATCAAATCTCCAGCCAAGAAACCGATGATTGCAGCCGGTAGAAAGGCTACTAACAATTTCCAATAGAACTCTAAGGTCTGGAAAAAGCGTTTCCAATACATTACAATGACAGAAAGGATTGCTCCAAATTGAATACAAACTGTGAAAAGCTTAACAAATTCGTCGCTTTTGACACCTAAGATTCCTTGAGTGATAATCATGTGTCCTGTAGAGGAGACTGGCAAAAATTCTGTCAAGCCTTCAACAATCGCTATAATGATTGCTTGTAGTATATCCATGATTTATCCCTATTTCTTCATTATTGCATAAACCTCAATCACCAATCCGCCAACTATGAACAAAGGTGCCCAAAGCATTCTTCTGCTATTAAACAATGTATCGCTGAATTGGTTGGGATCATCGCTTCCTCCACCGCTCAATAATATGTATCCGATTGCCAAAACCACCAATCCAATACCCATGATTATGTAGTTTTTCTTACCAAATACGAAGTTGCTGCTATTGTTGTCTTGATTTGTTGTATTTTCTATTTGAGAATCTTTTTTCTTTATCATGATTTGTCTTGTTTTTTTACTTATACAATTTGCTGCTTTTTAAGTTCATGCTTTTTCTAACCGCTCTGAATGTGAATGAGAACGAAAGTAATACTCCTAATATTATGATTATGCAACCTACTGCTGCGTAAACAATCAAGTGATCAAAGAATACTAATCCTTTAATGCTTGAATACACCCAATATAACAAACCTGCGAGCAAACAATCTGCAATAAGTCCACCAACAAATCCAAGAAGTACACCTCTTGCAACAAATGGTCGTCTGATGAAACCTGCTTTTGCTCCAACTAATTCCATAGAACGAATTTGTAAACGCTTACTATTGATTGTTAATCTTATGGTATGATTAATTAAGGTGATAGCTATGAATAGCAAACATAGGAATAAGATGAATATAAACGCACTTACGTTGTATATTACGTCATTTATGTCTGTTATAAGGTCGTGGCGATAATCCACAACGTCAACTATGTCTTTTGCTTCAACGGCTAAGATGAATTGTTTTATCTCTGATATGTTCAAAGCTTGAGCTTTGAGGTTTACTTCGATAGATGATTGGTATGGATTTATGGAATCCAAAATTGAAAGGTGATCATCTCCCATTACTTTGTTCATCATTTGGGCTGCTTGCTCAGATGAAATAAACGTAGTTGACTTTACTTTGATGTTTTTCTTGATTTCAGCCTCTAATTCCTTTGCTTGTTGTTCGCTCACATCAAGGTTCAGGTAAACAGTAAAAGAAACCTGTTCTTTGATTTGCTGACTTGTTGTGTAGGTGTGGTAAACGAACAACATTATAAAGCCTAATAGAAACATCACGAGCGAAATGCTCAAAATTGTAGAAAAGTTTGCACTCCACAGAGTGAAAGATCGATTTTTTCTTCTTGTACTCATGTCTAATAAATATCGGCAAAGGTACGAAAAAAGCTACTTACAGCAAAATAAAACTTGAAGATAGATATTTTTTTTGTAGTTTTGCTTCCAAAATTTGTCGTATGGAAGAATTGTTTGTTGAAAAATTCGGAGGAGCATCGGTAAATACAGCCTCAGCAGTAAGAAATGTTGTGTCTATACTTAAGAGTGAGAGTAAGAAACGTGTTGTTGTAGTTTCGGCTATGGGAAAGACTACCAATTCTCTTGAAAGAATCATTAATCTTTGGCACAAAGAAAGACTTGTAAACGAAAAAGAGTATGACGATTTGTTAGCATATCACTATGGAATCGTAGAAGGATTGTTTGAAGATGAGGCTTTGATGAAAGATTGTAAGGAATTAGTACAGTCAATTGTCGATGAGAGTCTTGCAAAGATGCTTACGATAAATCCAAATGACTATGATTTTCTCTATGACAGCCTTGTGTCTTATGGAGAGAGGATTTCGACAAGCATAATTTCTGCATACATGACTTCCATTCATTATCCGCATAAACATGTTTTTGCTCAGGATTTAATAAAAACGGATAATTGTTTCCGTAACTCCAAAGTTTTGTGGAATCGAACAGAAGAATCAATAAAACAAAACTTGAATCCATTGTTGTCTGAATTTGATACTGTTTTGACACAAGGTTTTATTGGTGCAACTAAAGAGGGATATACAACAACTCTTGGTAGAGAAGGGTCTGATTTTTCGGCTGCAATATTGGCTTATTGTTTGAATGCAAAGAGTATGACTATTTGGAAAGATGTTGCAGGTTTAATGAATGCCGATCCAAAACGAATGAGTGATACTTGCCTTCTTGAACAGGTGCCATACAAAGAAGCAATGGAGTTGTCATATTATGGAGCTTCTATCATACATCCAAAAACTATCAAGCCATTAGAGAATAAGAGTATTCCTTTATTTGTGAAAAGTTTTAACGACCCTAAATTAAAAGGAAGTGCAATAACGGATTGTGATATTCTTACGCCTATTGTGCCGAATTATATCTTCAAAGACAATCAAACACTCTTGTCTATATATCCCAAAGACTTTTCTTTCATAGCCGAGGATAATATTTCGACAATCTTTGGTGTGCTTTCAAAGTTTGGCATCAAAGTGAATATGATGCAAAATTCTGCTTTGAGTTTTTCGGTTTGCTTTGATCAGAATGATAATGCTTTGTCTGAAATTATCGAACTGCTACAACAAAGTTATGCTGTCAAGTATAATAATTCATTGAAGTTGGTTACAATACGTCACTATCAAGAAAACTCTATAGAAAACGCCATTGATAAAGAACGTTACAATATTTTGATAGAGCAAAAAAGCCGAATCACTTTGCAGTGTTTAGTAGAGGACAAAACCTATCCTTGTGAGCAAATCTCGTAACGAAGGGTAGATTTTGTATTTCTGCTTTTTGATTTTTTCTCTAGAAAGCCAAGAAACCTTCATTATGCCTTCCTCTTTTTGAGGTGTTAATTCGTCAGATTTGTTTGCAGACATGGCATACCAATGGGTTTCTTTGATTTCGCGTATTCCGTTCAGGATATAGGTATGATAAGAAATGCCTAACTTTTCTTCGGATTTTAGATTTTTTAGACCAGTCTCTTCTTCAACCTCTCTTGAAGCTGTTATGTCTAATTCTTCGCCCTCTTCTCTGTGTCCTTTGGGTAAATCCCATCGATTGGCTCTATAGATAAACAAATATTCGTCTTCTTGATTGCGAACCAAACCTCCTGCTGCTTGAACAAACTTCATGCTTTCTGTAGCTTTGAAAAAAACTTCGTCAACGGCTAAATTTTTAACTAAAATTAAGATATTTTCTTTGCAATCATCGTCGAAAAAATGTGAAAAATTGATAGAATTTATCGTTTCAGGACTACATTCCACCACAACTTTGTTTCCATTTAACGAAACTTTATTCTCTTGATTTAATATACAAACTTTGTTGTATTTATTGAAAATGTTGTATCTTTGCACCATGATTTTGAATATAGAAACAGCCAAAAAAGCAGCTCAATTTTTGTTGCAAATTAAAGCAATAAAATTGAATAATGAAAGCCCCTTCACTTGGGCATCGGGAAGAAAGTCTCCAATTTATTGCGACAACAGAGTGACTTTGTCTTACCCTGAGATAAGAACATTCCTTTCAGAACAGTTCGTTTCAATAGTAAAAGAGCTTTATGCAGATGTTGATGTCATCGCAGGAGTTGCAACAGGTGGAATACCACAAGGAGTATTGGTTGCACAGGCTCTTGGAAAGCCTTTTGTCTATGTTAGACCAGAGGAAAAGAAACACGGATTGGGTAATAAGATTGAGGGAGATTTGAAAAACGGACAAACAGTTGTAGTTGTTGAAGATTTGGTTTCAACTGGTAAAAGCAGTTTGTTGGCAGTTGATGCTTTGAGAGATGCAGGTTGTCAGGTGAAAGGCATGATTGCAATCTTTACTTACAATCTTGAAGTGGCAAGTAAAGCCTTTGAAACAAAACAAGTGAATCTTAATACATTGACAGACTATCATACATTGATAGATGTTGCTGCTGAAGAGAACTATGTTTCTAAGGAAGACTTAACTTCTTTGAGCAAATGGAGAGAAAATCCTGAGCAATGGTCAGAAGAAAGAATGAAATAATTGAATTGTTTAACCAATAAAAACGAATACGGGCGTTATAATGCAAATGTAACGCCCTTTTTAATTGAATAGCGATGGTAAAAGTAGAAAGTAAAACAACAGAAATAAAGAGAAATGTGGAGTTTGTGTTCGATTACTTGAAGAACTTCTCAAATTTCTCACTTATGGTAAACGATAAGGTTGAAAATTTCAAGGCTACCGAAGACAGATGCAGCTTTACCATTAAGAATATGGGGGATTTCGGATTGAAAATGCTTAATCGCATACCTTATGACAAAATTGTAATCACCAACGATACCGATATACAATCGTCAATGCCGTTAAATTTTATGTTGATTTTTGATTTCGAAAAAACTGAACCTTATAAATGTAACGTAAAGGCAACAATAGAGTTGGATATTCCTCAAATGATGGCTATGATGATTAAAAAGAAATTGGAGCAAGCCGTGAATACATTGGTTGAGGGATTGAAGCAAAGAATGGAAATGATAATGTAAGCATATTGAAACTTGATTTCGCTCAAAACGAAACGGCGTTTTAATTTTCTAAAACGAAGAAAGAAAAAATTAAAACAAAGATTTGGAAAATCGAAATAAAGATTCAAAGCGAAAGGTGTCAAAGTGTGAAAAACAAATCTTGTAAATGATTATGAATGTTGAGGCTCTGAGGGAAGAATTTCCTATTTTGAAAGAAAAGATAAACGGAAAGCAATTAGTTTATTTGGATAATGCTGCAACAACTCAAAAACCGCTTTGTGTGATAGAGGCTATGAGCAATTACTATCTTCATCACAATGCGAACGTTCATAGAGGTGTGCATACATTAAGCCAAATTGCTACCGATATGTTTGAAAAGGTGAGAGAGCAGGTGAGGAGTTATCTTAATGCAGCCCAAAGCAGCGAAATCATTTACACAAAAGGAGCAACTGAGGGCTTGAATCTGATTGCCGAAACTTTGAGTCAAACACTTAAAGTGGGTGATGAGATAATTATTAGCGAGAGTGAACATCATTCAAACATTGTTCCATGGCAGTTGGTTGCAGAAAAACGAGGCTTAGTCCTAAAGGTGATTCCAATGAACGATGAGGGTTGTTTGCAAGTTGAAGAGTTAGATTCGCTAATCACTGAAAAAACAAGAGTAATCTCTGTTGCACAAGTCTCAAACTCTTTGGGAGTGGTGCATGATTTGAAAACAATTATATCAAAGGCAAGAGCATTTGGAGGAGATAAAATAAAAATAGTTGTAGATGGGGCACAGGGTATAGTGCATTCAAAGGTTGATGTTAGAGAACTTGATTGTGACTTTTATTGTTTTTCAGCCCACAAGCTATATGCACCTATGGGTGTAGGTATTGTTTATGGTAAACAAGAGATATTAGAAACCCTTCCTCCATATCAAGGTGGTGGAGAAATGATTAAAGAGGTTAGCTTCGATAAAACTACGTTTAATGTTCCACCATATAGATTTGAAGCCGGTACACCTTCGGTTGCAGATGTTATAGGTTTGGGTGCAGCGTTGGAATTTCTTGAAGGTATTGGCTTGGATAAGATTTTCGCATACGAAGACGAGATAATGAACTATGCACAAAGTAGATTGAAAGCAATAGATGGAGTTAGAATTTATGCGGAATCAGCACACAAGGCTGGAAGTATTTCTTTTAATGTAGGCAATGTTCATCCTTTCGATGTAGGTACTCTTTTGGATCAATTAGGAATTGCAATCAGAACAGGGCATCATTGTGCTCAGCCGGTGATGAAGCATTTTGGAATACCGGGTACAGCAAGAGCTTCATTTGCTCTTTATACTACAAAGGCGGATATTGATGCTCTTGTAAATGGACTTGAAAGAATAATACCAATGTTATTATAATATATTATTGTAATGGCAGAAAGTTATCTCACTATCGAAAAACAGGCTGAGGCAATCTACAAAGAGAAAGGTAGTAAGTTTATTACTTTCGCTTATCCTGTGATTGACCAAGAGGAGATAAAACAAATATTGGCTGAGCTGAGAAAAAAATATTACGATGCTACACATCATTGTTATGCCTATGTGTTAGGATTTGACAAAGAGGTGTTTCGTATGAACGATGACGGGGAACCATCTTCCACAGCGGGTAAACCGATATACGGACAAATAATTTCAAAAGATTTAACTAATATATTAGTAGTAGTGATTCGCTATTTCGGAGGGACAAAACTTGGAGTTAGCGGATTGATTAAAGCATACAAGGCTGCAACTCTTTTATGTCTTGAAGAAGCTGTGGTTGTTGAAAAAAAAGTTCTGCGATTGTATGAAATAAGTTTTCCATACGACAAGATGAATACCGTTATGGGAATATTAAAACATGCAAATGCTCAACAAAAACGTCATTCTTTCGATATGGATTGCAGTATGGAGGTGTTGATAAGCGAAGAAAATGCGAAAAAATTTGAAGAAGAAATTTCTAAAGTCTTAAATGTTAATTTTTCTTTTTTGGCAAAGGTTTAATTGTTCATTGTTTTAATAAAGTGAAGTGTAAAACGTTGAAAATCAAATCTTGTTTTGTTAGAAATCTTTCTTAAAATAATGTTGAAAAAACTGTCGTAAAAATTTTTTTAATTGATTTTTTTTTCATACGAAGCCTCAAAATAAGCTAATGTAATCGTATTTGTACTGCAATTCAGTAAAATACGGAATAATTAAATAAAAGTTCGGTATCACAAGTCTTAAAACAGACTATTTAGAGTGGTTTTCTATACAAATAAAATCCGAATTCACCAAAATAAAATCACAAA
>JAGBSA010000173.1 GCA_017632095.1 Bacteroidales bacterium
AAGAATAAAAAACAAAAACACATTATGAAAGTAGTATGTATAGGTAACGCTTTGGTAGATAAAGTATGCCTTTTACCAAACGATGATATACTTAGAGAAGAAAACCTACCAAAAGGCAGTATGCAGTTGATAAATTCCGAAGAAAGTAAACGTCTAAAAACACGCCTTGAGGAATTAAAAAGCGAAATAGCAACGGGAGGTTCAGCAGCAAATACCGCAAATGGAATAGCTAATCTTGGAGTTTCAACAACATACATAGGAATGGTTGGAAACGACGAGTTGGGAGATTTCTATGAGAAAGATATGAGGGAAAACAACATATCTACACACATATTCCGCTCTCCTGATATGGCAACAGGATTAGCGCTTGCACTTGTAAGCAAAGATGGAGAACGCACATTTGCAACCCACCTTGGAGCAGCAGTAACTCTAAGTGCGGATAACATAAATGAAACCCTGCTTGAGGGATACGACTACTTGCACATAGAAGGATATTTGATAAGCAATAATGAATTGTTTAACAAAATAATTGATTGTGCAAAGAAGTGTGGCGTGAAAATCTCAATTGACTTAGCATCATACAATGTTGTAGAAGAGAATCTTGAGTATTTGAAAACAGTATGTAAAGGAGTAGAGATAATCTTTGCAAATGAAGACGAGGCAAGAGCATTCACCCAAAAAGACGCAGAAGCAGCACTTGATGAAATAGCAGAGTATGCCAACATTGCCGTAGTGAAAATAGGAGCAAAGGGTTCTCTGATAAAACACAATGGACAAAAAATGCGCATCGAAGAAACCAAAAGAAACAAGATAGACACCACAGGAGCTGGCGATATGTACGCAGGAGGTTTCCTTGCAGGATTGTGCAAAGGAGAAGATTTGACAAAATGTGGAAAATTGGGCAGTATCCTAGCTGGTAACGTGATAGAGATAATGGGAACCAAGATGGACGCACAACGTTGGACAAAGATAGAAGAAGAAATCGCTGAATTATAAACCTAAAACCAAAAGAAAAAATGGAATCAAGACTGATTGAAAGACTTGATTCCATTTTTTTTCTTTTTACTTTTTCGATATATTTGTTGCTATCGTAATATAGTAAAGTAAATAAGGTAACAAAAATGCCTAAAAAGACAAAGATGTTACCCTATTTTCTTATTTTAATATTCAAAACTGATACCTTCGTCGTTGCCTAAGTCAAATTCGGAAGTAGTTACAGAGGTTTGTGTTCTTTCTTGATTACTTCTTTGCAACGAAACTATCATCGCTCCAACCATTTTTGTCATTTCAATAAGTGTGTCATGCGATTGTTGGTATTGTGTTTCGCTAAATGCTCCGCTTTTGTAGCAAAGTGCTGTATATACTACGCAACTTCTGATAGAGCTTTTTGCGTCTATAAGGAATTGGACGAATTGAGGTGTGTGGCGTGCCGAACCCTCTGCAATGTTTTCTGCTATCTTTGCTGCAGAAGATGCAAGGGGTTGCAAGAGGACTGTTGTTGTAAAGTCTTTTGAGGCGTTTGCTTGTTGCATTACCCAAGTGAAATAGTCCAATGCTTTTTCATAAACTCTCAAGTCTTCAAATCTGAAGAAACTGATTACTTGAGGTTCGTTTTCCATAATAAAGTAGGTATTAGGGGTTTGTAAAATATTTCTAGTCTATGTTTGCAAAATATTTCATGAATTGAACTCTGTGGAAAGTTGAGGATTTGTCGTTCTTTTCTACTGCCAATTTTCCACGGAAGTCATCTATGGTTTCGAATCCCTTTTCTTGCATCCAACTTTTCAATAAGTCGTTTGCTTCTTGTATGAATTCTATTCCTTGTTCATAGATTGCTGATACTACTTGCACACTTGAGGCTCCTGCAAGCAAAAGTTTGATTACGTCTTCTTTTTTGTGAACTCCGCCTCCTGCTGTTAGTGGGCAGTGTATTATGTTTGAAAGTATTGCTGTCCATCTTAAGGTTCGAGGAAAGGCTCCTGAGGTAGAGAAAACGTTAGCAGGTTCTGTGCAGATCTTATCTATGTTGATGTCTTGTTGGGCAAAGCGATTGAAGATATGTAAGTTTGAAATTCCCATCCAAGATCCTTTTTGTGCAACTCGAGCAAGTGATGAAAAGTAAGGGCTCATCTTTAGCGAAACTGGTATTGAAACGGCTCTGCGTATGCTTTGGATTGTGTCTTCGTAAAATCTTTCAACATCATCTGTGGTAAGATGAACATCAGAGGGTAAAATAAACATGTTAAGTTCTATCCCGTCGGCACCTGCTTGCTCCATCTTACTAGCAAATGAAACCCACTGAGAAGCAGATATACAATTGACGCTTGCAATGACAGGTATGCTTAATTCTTTCTTTGCGTTTTTTATAAGATTGACATATTTATCAAGGGATTGTTCTTGGGTGTGAGATGCTACATAGTCGTAGGATTCGGGAGAGTAACTGTAGTCTGACATATTGACGTTTTTTGTCATTTCTTGCATAATCTGTTCTTCGAAAACAGATTTCAGAATTACTGCACCAGCTCCTGCTTGTTCTATTTTCTTTAGTGTTTCTATGTCGGAAGTTAGTCCACAACTTCCAACAATGATAGGACTTTTTATTTTTAAGTCCATAAAATTAGTTGTCGTATTCATAGTATTGTCTATTTGATAGGCAAAGGTATTATTTTTTTTCAAAACAAACAAATAAAAAAACATAAAATAATAATCTTTTTACGCTTTTTCAAAGCTTGTATAGAATTAAAATAAAGTTTGAGGTGTAAATTTCATTCAAAATTTTACTTCTTTTCAAGAAGAAAACGTATCTTTGCAAACTGAAAAAAAAGTACTGAGTAATAAAAAATAGAGACATGGATACAGAAAAGAGCATTAAAAACAAAGAAAATCAGGAACAAAACGCATTTAATGTTGGCGAAATGATAACAACATCAGAACAGTTCTTGGAAAAGAATCGTAAGACTATAATAATAGTTTTGGCTGTTATCGTTTGTGCAATCGCTGCTTTTTTTGCGTATAAACATTTTGTAGTTATACCAAAAGAAAAAAATGCACAAGCAGAATTGTTTGCAGCAGAGCAATATTTCAAAAATGAAGACTTTGAAAAGGCAATAAAAGGTGATGGAAAGCATGCAGGACTTCTTAGCATAGTTGATGAATATGGTTCAACAAAAAGCGGAAAGTTGGCATCTTATTACCTAGGAAACATCTATCTTCAAAAAGGTGAGTGGCAAAAAGCGATAGATTATTTGTCAGACTTCAACACAGATGATGTTTTTATGCAAAGCCAAACAAAGGCACTTATAGGTGATGCTTACGCAGAATTGAATCAATTGGACAAAGCATTGTCTTACTACAAAGAAGCGTTGAAAGCAGAAAATGATTTGTCAACTCCATTTGTTCTTATTAAGATGGGACAGGTGTATGAAATGCAAAAAAACTACAAAGAGGCGTTGGAATGCTACAAAAACATCAAACAAAACTATACATCTTCAATGGAGTACAGAGAAGTTGAAAAGTATATCTCAAGAGTTGAAGCATTGTTGCAATAGTTACTGAGCATAGAGACGATAAAACGATATTGCGGACTTGTTTGTTTTCAGACAAGTCCGCTTTTTTTTTACATATATAATATAGTATCTTTGTTTGCATCGATTGAAACTTTAATTGGAGAAAATAAAACGAAGAAATAATTCTCCGAAATCAAGAAATAAAAACTCATTTACAAAGTATCAATCTGCGTTATAGTAATTCTTATCGGCTGTTTTATTGGTTTTATCAAACGATGCTTAGTTGTTGTTATTCCAATTGAAACAATAAAAAAACACGACTGCTTATAATACAATCGTGTTCCTTATTGCTTTTTATCGTATTGTCAATTCTTCAATATATTGTTTTATTAGGAATATGCTAACTTAAATCCAATTCCATGTTGATTCAAAATTTCAACGTTTGAATCGCAACTAAGATATTTTCTAAGTTTAGTAATATAAACGTCCATGCTGCGTGCGTTAAAATAGGTGTCCTTTTTCCAAACCTTATGCAAGATAGTGGTCCTGCCTACGATTTGATTTATATTCAAGCAAAGGATTTTCAATAAATCTGATTCTTTATATGTGAGTTTGCGTTCTTCAATTTTTTTGGTCTCGGGATTCGAATAAGTAAGCAATTGACGATTATAGTTGAACGTAAAATTGGAAAACGTAAAGATGTTGTTTCGACTGATTCCAAGTGTTGCTCGTCTTATAACTGCTTCTATTCTTAATACTAGTTCGCTCGTAAAAAATGGTTTTACAACAAAGTCATCTGCACCAATGTTGAAGGCTTGTATCTTTTCTCTTTCATCGTTTTTTTGAGAAAGAAAAATCACAGCAGCAGATTGTTGTGCTGTTTTAATTTCACCAGCAAGTGTGAAACCATCTTTCCCAGCAAGAGTTGTGTTAATGATGCTTAAAGAAATATTGTTTGAATAAAATAAAGTTAAAGCCTCGTCAGCGTTGTTTGCAGTAATACATTCGTATCCTTTTTCATGTAAGGCTTTGCTTATAGTATTAACACAATTGGCATTGTCCTCAACTAATAAAATCTTTGTGTCTTCCATATTTTTTAGATATTTTACTTCACTTTGACAATATTTGATTTTATTAGTTTAATCAATAATTTGATTTTCCCTCACTTATTCAACAAAACGGAATAGTTTATTCCATCTTATTTTTCCTAAACCGCTTTTATCTTTGTTCCAAGACATCCAAACAAAAACTGCTTTTCCTACAATATGGTCCTCAGGTACGAATCCCCAATAACGACTGTCTGCAGAGTTGTGACGGTTGTCTCCTTGCATCCAATAGTAATCCATTTTGAAAGTATATTCTCTTGCAAGTTTACCATTTATATAGTAGTTGATGCCTTGTCTTTCCAAAGTATTGCCTTCAAACACTGTGATTGCTCTTTCGTAAAATAGAAGATTGTCCTCAGTTAATTTAATTGTCATTCCTTTATGTGGGATTGTAACCGGTCCGTAGAAGTCTACATTCCATCTATAGTTCGCATTGTGAGGGAACATGTTCTCATCAGCATAGCCTTTCATTGTAGTAACCAATTCAACCGATTCTACATAAGGTAATTTCTTTAATTCTGATATTATTTCTTGAGACATTGGAAGAGTTGCTTGTGTGATTGCATTGCTTACGCTTACACTGTCGATGCCCATATGAATCAAAGACTCCTTGTGTTCGTACACTTGTAGATTTGGGTGGAAGAATATCTTGCAAGGAATTTTGAAAGTCTTGTCTGTTATAGACGTAAATTTGCATCCATCGCTGTTTAGAGGAGTTACCTCTATTCCATATGGGTTATCCTTTAGGTCTTTAATTTGTTCGGTATTTAAGTCTATGTAGCAATAAGAATACATCAACTCCATATCTTCTTTTGAAACACCTATATTGAGGAGCTCTTTCTCATTTAGAGCATTGTTGTTTGTTGTGACTATTCTATAAGTCAGCTCCATGTCTTTAGGAGATTCGATGGGTTTGTGGTTGATATGAACTATGCCATTTTCTATGCTAAGAGTTTCTCCAGGTAATCCAAGACATCGTTTGATGAAATTCTCGCGTTTATCTACAGGACGAGTGATTATATCTCCAAATCTGCTCTTGTCAGACATGACAACATCTCTTCCCAATTGTCTTACCAGCGAATAATAACTCACATTGCTTTGATATGCCGTTGAAAGAGTATCTCCATCAGGATAGTTGAAAACAACAGCATCGCCTCTTTCGACTTTACCTAATCCTGGTAGACGATGATAATCAAGTTGTATCCAATCAAGGTATGATTTTGTTCCAATCAATGGAATAGTATGATGCATCAAAGGCAATGCCAATGGTGTATTTGGTACTCTTGGTCCATAGGATAATTGAGAAACAAACAAGAAATCTCCGACCAATAGGGATTTTTCCATAGAAGAAGTCGGTATGTTGTAAGATTGGAAACAAAATGTCTTGATTACGCTTGCTGCAATCACGGCAAATAATATGGAATCAGCCCAATCTCTAACCGCAGATATTTTATATGGAGGCAAATCCTTAGGGTGCGTGTATGTTTCTTTTGAAGAGAATCCTAAAATAGGCAATATTACAAAAGGAAACATTATTGAAAGTAGTTGATACCAAAGACTGTTTTTTCTAAAACACTTATCGGTTTCAACAATCAAAAGCATTATGAAAAAAATGTTTAAGACAGGAATCATGCAATAGAGGAACCAAGTGAACTTTTTATCCACTAATTTTACCCATTGCCAAATGCCATAAAACGGTATTAAAGCGTGCCAACCTTTTAATCCTGCTTTTACAAAAATCTTCCAAAGTCCTGCTAAACTTACTGCAAATCCGACAATAATAAGTATTAAATATATATCCATCAGTTTATGTTTTTGGTTACTTGATAATAATTTACAAAATCAAACGTTCTAACATCGTCTTTATTGTTTATTGATTATGAAAAAAATAGCATTACTATTGATTTTTGTAAGTTCGTTTTCAGTCTTTGCACAAAAGAAAAACGAAGATGCGTTGAAGATGGCAAACATCAAAGCAACGCAAACGCTTGGTATGATAGATTATTTCTATGTTGATACTGCTGATTTAGAGAAGCTATGCAACAAAGGAATAGTGGCAATGTTGAAAGAGTTGGATCCACATAGTGTTTTTATTGACAAAGACGAGGTTGCAAAGATGAACGAACCTTTGGTTGGTAATTTTGATGGCATAGGCGTGAGCTTCCAATTTATGAATGACACTATACATGTTGTAGAGGTTATAAGCGGAGGTCCATCGGAGAAAGTAGGTGTTCTTGCTGGGGATAAGATTATAAAAGTTGATAGTTTGGCTGCAACTGGCGATACAATAAAAAATGATTGGGTATTCAAGCATCTTAGAGGTAAGAAAGGTACAAAGGTAAAGGTGAGCATTATTAGAGGGAATAACAAAAATCCAATAGTGTTTAACATTACCCGAGATAAGATTCCTTTGAATAGTATCGACACTTGGTTTATGATAGAAAAAGAGATTGGGTATGTAAAGCTAGACCGTTTTGCTCAGAATTCAAATCAAGAGTTAATAGATGCTTTGACAGATTTGAAAAAGCAAGGAATGGAACATTTGATTCTTGATTTGAGAGGAAATGGTGGCGGCTATCTTAAAACTGCTTTTGAAATTTGCGACCAGTTTCTAAGTGATAATAAATTGATAGTTTATACACAAGGATTGAATTCTCCTCGTGAGGAATTGAAATCCGAAAAGAAAGGTATGTTTGAAAAAGGAAAACTTGTTGTTATGGTAGATGAGTTTTCTGCATCGGCATCCGAGATTCTTTCCGGAGCAGTTCAAGATTGGGATAGAGGAGTTGTAGTTGGCAGAAGAACTTTTGGTAAGGGTTTAGTGCAACGTCCGTTTGATTTATATGATAAATCTCAAGTCAGATTGACGACTTCTCGTTATTATACTCCAAGTGGAAGATGTATTCAAAAACCATACGAAGACGGAGTGGAGGAATATCAAAAGGATTATTACAAACGTATGTCTCAAGGAGAGCTTTCTTCGGCAGATTCTAATCATTTTGCAGATTCATTAAGATGTTACACAGTAGGGAAAAGAGTTGTTTATGGTGGTGGAGGCATAATGCCGGATGTCTTTGTGCCGGTTGATACATCAAGAGCGTCAGATTATTTGATTAATTTGCGTTCTAAGGGATTGTTTAATACTTTTTCTTTGCAATGGGTTGAGGAAAATAGAACAGAATTTTTGAAAAAGGCTCCATCTTATAAGAATTTCTCTTCAGAGTATGAAAAGATGAATGTTTTAGAAGAGTTTAAGAAGTATGCAGAGAAAGAAGGAGTAACTCCAAAAGAGGTGAAAAAGGAGTGGGTAAACAAGATTGTGGCAGATTATTTCCAAAAAGAGGCTAATGATACTTTGTCAAAAAGTTATGAAAGCTATGAGGATTATGCTAAATACCTAATTGCTCATGATAAAATGGTGAAAGAGATTGTTGATAAAGCAAAAGCGGAAGACGAAAAGGCTGAAAAAATAAATAAAGAGTCTGAAAAATATATAGCATCTACCCTAAAAGCATTGATAGCTCGCAATCTCTATTGTGTTAAGTACTTCTATATGACAACCTTTGAAAATGATAAGGAATTGAAAGAGGCAGTAGATGTTTTGAAAAATGATAAACGATATAATGAAATCCTCAAACCTAAATTGTAGATAAAGATTGAGTTTCTTAAAACTTGATTTTGTCGAAATAACTCTTGGTTTTAATTTTCTAAAATCAAGAGTTATTTTTTTAGAATCAAGTTTTAGAATTAAACCTTTTGACTTCGTATTTGTCAAAGAAACAAATCGAAACAATAAACAGATGAT
>JAGBSA010000174.1 GCA_017632095.1 Bacteroidales bacterium
ATGAAATTATATCTCGCTTATTTTTTTTCCAAGCAAAGGATGGATAAAGTCAGGCATTATTTCCTTTAAGGGTTTCAAGACAAAATCTCGCTTATCTATCAAAGGGTGCGGCACTTTCAAGCGTTCAGTGTCTATTATCTTGTTTTCGCAAAAGAGAATGTCTATATCAATTGTGCGAGACGAATATCCAACACTTGTTTCACTACGTTTGCGACCAAGTTTTGCCTCAATCGCATTACAAATATCAAGAGCCTGCTCAGGTTTTTTTGAAGTGCGAAACACAGCCACACTGTTCATAAACTTATTCTCCGATTCAAATCCCCACGGTTCTGTTTCCAAAAACGAGGATTTTGAAATCATCTCACCCAATTCTTCTTCCAATAATATATATGCTTGTTCTATGGTTTCCTTTCTTTTCCCAAGATTGCTGCCAAAGCCTAAGGTTATTTCCATTGCTTATTCCATTTAATAGAAAACGAAAAAGCGAAGCACCGAATCAAATAACCATTTCGATGCTTCGCCCAATAATTATTACGAAATCTTGTTACATTTTATCTGCAACTTCTCTTCCTGCTCTCAATGCTGCAATATTAGCATCTACAACAGCTTCTCCTTTTCTTCCAAATATACCTCTGACAGCTGATTCCAACTTTTCAATATCTATTCTCAAATATTTAGAAGCTGCACCAAGAACAACCATATTTGTTCCCTTAGGATTGTTCACTTCTTTTGCTATCTTATCGGCATCAAACAAGATGTGGTTTTTAACCTTTCTTACCTCTGCCAATACTTCTTCTTGATTTGGATAGTTAGGAATATTGATGAAAGGGTTTTGATTAGTAATTACCCAACCTGTTTCTCTGTTTAAGAATGGCAAATAACGCAATGCTTCCATTGGTTCTACTGAAAGGATTATATCGCATTCGCCTTCCGGAATAAGGTCTGAAGCAATAGGCTCATCAGAAAGACGCAAGTGAGATTGCACATCGCCACCTCTTTGGCTCATTCCGTGAGTTTCGGCTTGTTTCATATACATTCCCATTTCCAATGCTGCTTTTGATATGATTGCTGCCGAACTTAAAGCTCCCATACCGCCAACTCCGCACAATATTATATCTATTTTCATATCTGTAATCTCTCTTTAATTGATTAACTCTTGCTTACTTTTTAGCCATTTTACGTTTCTTGTTAGCCCAAACGATACATTCTCTTCTTGGGATAATAACTGAAACGCCTTGATAAGCCAATTCTTCTTTTATAACCTTAACATTCTCTTCCAATCTGCTTGGTAGAGGGTTTATAACTCTGATATGCTCTGGAGCAACACCGATTCCTTGGCATATACTTTCGATTCTTCCAGTTGCAGATGACTTTTGAGAACCTGTCATACCTGTAATACCGTTGTCTAATATCATTATAGTAACAGGAACGTTATCTACAACGCAGTCCAACAAGCCTGTCATACCGCTGTGAGTAAATGTTGAGTCTCCAATTACAGCAACTGTAGGTCTCAATTCAGCTTCTGCAGCTCCCTTTGCCATAGTTATTGAAGCGCCCATATCAACTGTAGTGTATATAGCTTTCAATGGAGGCAACGCTCCTAAAGTATAACATCCTATATCTGCGAATACCTTATATTCACCATGCTCTTTCATAGCCTCATTCAAAGCAGTATAAGAATCGATATGAGGACATCCGTCACATAATTTTGGAGGTCTTGGAGCAACTACTGAAGGGATAGGGAATCCTTCCTTAACATTCAAGCCTAAAGCCTTACCTACTAAGTTTGGATTCAATTCTCCTGTTCTTGGAAGAGCACCGTCCAAACGTCCACTCACCTTTTTACCCTTACCTAACAAACCTTTAATCAATCTTTCGTACAAAGGCTGACCTTCTTCCAAAACTAAAACAGTGTCGCATTCCTCATACAACTTATTCAATAAGTTTTGTGGCATTGGATATTGAGAAATCTTCAACACAGGATAAGGACATTCGCTTTCACGATAGTTTTCCATCAAATAGTTGTAAGCAATACCGCAAGCAACTATTCCGACTGATTTATCCTTACCGTCAATGTATTTATTGAAACCTGAAGTTTCGCTTTCTGAGATAAAGTTTTCTTGTTTCGCAAGCAACTCTTTGTATTGTACTCTTGCGTTTGCAGGCAACAAAATAAACTGATTCTTCTTCTCAGGCAAGTTTATAGTATTTTGTTTAGTAACATCACGTCTTACAACGCCGGCACGAGAGTGCGCCATGCGAGTTGTGATTCTCATCATCACGGGTATGTGATATCTTTCTGAGAATTCAAATCCGTAATGCACCATATCATACGCTTCTTGTTGGTTTGAAGGCTCGAAAACGGGCATTAAAGCAAAGTCTCCATAGAAACGAGAATCTTGTTCGTCTTGTGACGAGTGCATAGACGGGTCATCAGCAGCTATATATATCAAACCACCGTTTGCACCTGTGATTGCAGAGTTCATAAATGGGTCTGCAGCAACGTTTATTCCGACATGCTTACAGCAAAACATTGCTCTCTTACCTGCATAACTCATACCTAATGCAGCTTCCATTGCAGTCTTTTCATTAGCAGCCCAATTGCTTCTAATTCCCAACTCTTTTGCTTGTTTAGAGTCTTGAATATACTCTGTTATTTCTGTCGATGGGGTTCCCGGATAGGCGAATACACCAGACAAACCCGCATCTATAGCAGCTTGAGCTATGGCTTCGTCTCCCAGTAATAGTAACTTCTCCATTATCTTATCGTTTTATGTTTATATTTCTTTTTAATCAATACCGATTATACACAATTATTCGGACTACAAAACTACTAATTTTTTCTCACCCGACAAAACTTCCTCGGCACAAAATTTCCTTTTCAGCCATTTTTACTTGATTTTACAACAAATTACCCATATTTACACAAATCTAACCCAAAACGCAAAGACATAAAAACGAAACAAGGACAGAATTAAAACAAAGTTTTATTTTGCACGAATCTTGATAACAAGAAAACAATACCCTAAGAAACATATCAGAAAATAGTGAAAGAAAAGAATAGAATACTCTTTTCAAGTTTTTTCTTTGGGCTTTGGAGTCATTCTCTTGGAAATTCATAATTTTGCAAAAAAGATTTTAGAGATATGGAACAAGGAATATATCCATTGAAGTTTCTTCCCCTTTTCAAGCAAAGAGTGTGGGGTGGAAACAAAATAGCGAAAGAATTAGGTGTAGATTACTCTCCGCTTCCTTCTTGCGGGGAATTGTGGTGTCTTTCGGGCTTACGCGAGCAGGAAACTGTGATTGCGAACGGTTTTTTGGCAGAAGCGGTTTTGGAAGAGGTGATTGAGATGTATACAGATGAACTTTTGGGTGAGGAAAACTACGCCGAATTCGGCACAGACTTCCCTTTGCTGTTGAAAATCATAGATGCAAACGACAATCTCTCTGTTCAGGTACACCCTGATGACGACTACGCAGAGCGGAACGGACTTGGCAACGGCAAAAACGAGATGTGGTATGTTCTACAAGCCGACAAAGATGCTCAACTCTTCAATGGGTGGAACAAAAATATGACAAAGGCGGAAGTAATCAACAGAGTGAGGGAAAATAACTTGATTGAAGTGTTAAATTGTGAGAGAGTGGAACGCGGAGACTTGTTTTACATTCCTGCCGGCTTGGTTCACAGCTTAGGAAAAGGCTGTATGGTTGCCGAAGTTCAGCAAAGCAGCGATACGACTTATCGTTTATATGATGGGGGACGTGTAGATGAAAACGGAAATTCAAGAACGCTTCACATGGAAGAAGCTTTGCAGGTTTTGGATTTGAAAGGACAGAATCGCAGTGGCAAGGTTCATTATCACTATAATCCGGATAAGACCAACAATATGCTGACAACACCTTTCTTTACGGTGAATCACATTCATTGTTTCCAAGGTTTGAAGAAAGATTATTCGGCTTTGGATTCCTTTGTTATTTATTTCTGTGTTGGCGGAGGCGGTTTCATCGAGACTGAAAGCGGACGCATTCCTATGAGAGCAGGTGAGGCGATGTTGATTCCTGCAGTTTGTCAAGCTACTTTCATACAACCTCAACCTAATATGGAGATTTTGGAAATCTTTATAGTGTAAACCGATTCTAAAACTTAAATACAATATTATTATATGGCTGTTATAAAAAAGGTAAAAGGCGTTGGACCGAAATTTGGCGAAGATAACTTCATTGCAGACAATGCTACGATAGTTGGAGATGTGGAAACAGGAAAGCATTGCAGCTTTTGGTTCAACTCAGTTGTCAGAGGAGATGTGCATAAGATAATTATGGGAGACTATGTCAATGTTCAAGACGGAGCAATCGTGCATTGCACATACGAAACTGCACCAACAACGATTGGGAACAGAGTTTCGATAGCTCATAATGCCATTGTACACGGATGTACCATAAAAGACAATGTCTTAATCGGCATGGGAGCAATCGTAATGGACGGAGCGGTAGTGGAAAGCAACACTATAATTGCCGCAGGTGCCGTTGTATTGGAGAATACTCACTGTGAAGCGGGCTGTGTTTACGCAGGAACGCCTGCAAAGAAAGTAAAGACAATCGATCCCGAAAGATTGGAAGGCACAGTTAAAAGAATATCGGACGCATATCCTATGTACGCAACTTGGATTGAGGATTAGCAGTTGCTTATTCTAATACAAAATAAAAAGGAACAAAGGACTGAAAATACCCTTTGTTCCTTTTGTTTTATCCGATTCAAGAATGGCTTTTCTAAAACTTCGTTTTAATTTTCTGAAACTTGAATCCACGAAATCCTTTCTTCGTTTTAGAAAAGCGAAACGAAGTTTTTTATTTGTTTCTTGTAAGAATCTCGTCTATCATTCCATATTCCAATGCCTCTTGTGCTGAAAGCCAATGATCACGATCTCCATCTTTTTCTATCTTTTCAACAGATTGTCCGCTGTGTTTTGAGATTATGGAATACAATTCATGTTTTGTTTTAAGGATTTCCCTTGCTGCAATCTCTATATCTGAGGCTTGACCTTCTGCTCCGCCGAGTGGTTGGTGTATCATTACCTTTGAGTGTTCCAAAGCGGTACGTTTGCCTGCCGCTCCTGCACATAGAAGCACCGAACCCATAGATGCGGCCAATCCTGTGCAGATTGTTGCCACGTCCGGCTTGATATATTGCATTGTATCATAGATTCCCAATCCTGCATTGACGTATCCGCCCGGTGTATTCAAGTAAATCTGTATGTCTCTCTTTGAATCCACACTCTCTAAGAACAATAGCTGAGCTTGAATTATGTTTGCAACATCGTCATCTATCGCTGTACCAAGGAAAATTATTCTTTCCATCATCAGACGTGAGAATACGTCCATTTGAGCCACGTTAAGATGACGCTCTTCTATGATTGTAGGATTTATATACGCCGCTTTAGGCGACACAAACTTGCTATACTTATCGTAAGTTATGCTACTGATTCCTCTATGTTTGACTGCGTAAAGTCTGAATTCTTTATTAAAATCTTTCATATCTCGTTTTACTTATTTCTTTTGATTATTTTGTCTGCAAAATCTTTCAATGCTTGTTTCCTTTCTTGAGAAACATTGATTTTTTCTAAGGCTTGCAATGCTTTTTCGTTATATTCCAAAACTGCCTTTTGAGCTACTTGTTGCATATCCAAGCTTTCGTATATCGCTCTTACCTTTTCAATCTTTGTTTCTTTGTCCAAGTCGGCTGAATTGTAGATTTGTTGCAATTCTTTTTTTGTTTCCTCGGGAGCAATCTCCAATGCCTTTAAGTATAAGAAGGTTTTCTTCTTGTCAATTATGTCTGTGCCGCACATTTTTCCGAATACCTCCAACTCACTCCAACAATCGAACATATCATCTTGGATTTGGAAGGCTATACCTATTTGATTGCCGAATGTATCTAAAAGAGACAGTGTTTCGGAATCTGCATTTGCTGTGATGGCTCCAAGCTTCAAAGATGTAGAAAGCAGAACCCCTGTTTTCAATCTTATCATCTCCAAGTATTCTTCCAAACTTACATCGTTTCTTTCTTCGAAATCCATATCGTAAGCTTGACCTTCACACACCTCTATAGAACCTTGAGTAAGCGCTTGCACCAATTCAAAAGCTATATCTTTATCACATTCCAACAAATGCTTGTATGCACATGCGAACATGGTATCTCCGGATAGTATTGCTTTGTTTGTGTTATATTTTTTATAGACTGTGGGAACTCCTCTGCGAAGTGGAGAAGCGTCCATTATGTCATCGTGTAGCAAAGTGAAGTTGTGCAACATTTCTATGGCGATTGCAGCCGGATAAGCTTTGTTTAGCTCTCCCGAACACAAATCATTGGCAATCAAACACAGCAATGGTCTGATTCTTTTGCCACCTTGCTCCATTCCATACTCGATTGGCTCATACAAAGTCGAAGGTGTGCCTCCGTAATTTGCGGTTTCGATTACTTCTATCGCTTTTTGTTGCAATTCTTTTAACGTGTACATATTCTCAATTCTTATTCTGTTTTAACACTATGGGCATTTACTATAAGCATTCCAAGATTGTCTTGCACATAAACTTAGCTGCGTTTCCATCACCAAAAATCTTAGGAAAATCTTTCGGCGGATTGGCAAGATATTCTTTTGCTTTGCTTACTATCAAATCGAAGTCTGCATCGCAGATTGCAGCATTCCCACAATCCACAATCTCTTTCCACTCTGTTTGAGGTCTCAATATAACAGCCGGTTTGTTTAAGTAGTAAGCCTCTTTCTGCACTCCGCCCGAATCCGTCAAGATTAAATCGGACTGTTTCTCCAAATAAATCATTCCTAAGAAAGAAACAGGCTCGATGATTTGAATGTTTGGATTTTCTTCCACCGATTTTGCATATGTCTCTCCAAGCATTAAAGGCATCATCTTTTTTGTGCGAGGGTGCAATGGAAGAATTATTTTCTTGAAATTTGAAATCTCTATAATGGAATCAAAGATTGATTTCAGCCTTTCTTTGTCATCGGTATTGCTATTGCGGTGTATGGTACAGAGAACAAAACCTTCTTGCGGTATGTCGAACTTTTCTGCTACCGAATCAGCTTTTGACGAAAAGAAAAGCGTATTGTCATACATTATATCTCCACAATGATATATGTTTGGCTTGTTTGCTGTCGGCTTTTCTTGCAATTGGGTTGAGAAACCTTCGTTTACAAGATTCTCATAGCCTGTTCGAGTTGGAGAAAACAACAACGTGGAAACATGATCGCAAAGAATACGATTCACCTCTTCGGGCATGGCTTTGTCAAAAGAACGTAATCCGGCCTCAATGTGAACAATCGGTAAATGCACTTTGCTTGCTGCTATCGCACCTGCAAGAGTCGAATTGGTATCTCCGTAAAGTATCAAAGCGTTCGGCTGTTCTGTTTCTATAACTTCTTCCAAGCGTTCAATCATCTTTGCAGTCTGCACACCATGTTTTCCACTGCCTACTGCAAGATTGTATTTCGGTGCAGGTATATCAAGTTCTGTGAAAAAGACTTCTGACATATTCTCATCATAATGCTGTCCTGTGTGTACAATCACTTCTTCTATTTTGTCAGAATAGCATTCCTTTATCGCACGACTAAAAGCTGAGGCCTTTATTATTTGAGGTCGTGCTCCTATAATGGTCAATAATTTCATAGAGTCTGCAATTTATCGTAAAATTCCTTTGCTATCTTATCTCGATTGAAGTTTTCGCTTGCATATTTCAAGCCATTCTCACCCAAAGTCTTCACAAGCTCGCGGTCATTGTACAGTTGCAAAATCTTATCCACCAAATCAATTTCATTTTCCGGCTCAAAAGCAACGCCACACTTGCCTTGCTCGACAAACAACGCCTTTGCCTCACCCTCTAATCCCAATATGACGGGCTTTTTCATCGCAAGGTTCTCAAAAATCTTCGAAGGAATCGCACCTTTGAACAAATCCAATTTCTTTAACGGAATTACACTTGCATCTATATCTGAAATAATTGCGTGCATCTGGGCTTTCGGCACAGCATCATAAAAGTCTAAGTTCTTCAAACCTAATTCCTCTTTCATGGCAAGAAGTTTCGGTTTCTCAGGACCGTTTCCCATCAATACGAATCTAATATCCGAATATTCCTCAAGGCGTTTTGCTGCATTCAAAATAATTTCTAAGCCTTGTGCATGTCCGATTATGCCTCCGTAAAAGAGGATAAAATCATTCTGTCCGTAGCTTTGGCTTTCACGCCACTTGCCTTTGTCGGCACTCTTTTCAGCATCGTACAATTTTATATCAACACCGTTCTTAAGCCAATAAACATCTTTCTTTGGGAAACGAGAAGATATATTTGCAACTATTCCTTGTGTTTGTCCGCTTATAAGACTTGCTTTCTTGTAACAAAACTCCTCCAAAACGGTTGCAAATTTAAGCAGTGTCTTATTAGTGATTATTCCCAGTTTCTCTGCAGTTTCTGGCCACAAATCGGAAACATTGAAAATCAATTTTGCACCTTTGGCTTTTGCCAACAAGTATGCCGTTGCTCCAAGGAACAATGGAGGACTCTCAACCAAAAGAAAGTCTTGACGTTTCAGCTTTAACAATCCATAAAACAAAGAAGAAAAGACAAAGGAAAAGTAATTCATCAATCTCTTTATTACGGATTTGGATTTTGAAACATAAATCCAACTTCTGTAAATCGGCATTCCGTCCATTTCTTCCTTACAAAAGCATTTGCCTTTGTAGTTTTTGTGAATTTCCATCTGCGGATAGTTCGGCATTGCCGTCATTATACTAACGTCAATGCCCATTTTCTTCAATCGAATCGCAAGTTCATACAATCGATTCTGCGGAGCACCCACCTCAGGTGGAAAATACTGTGTCAAAATGACTAACTTCATAAAATTCGTTCAAGGATTCTTATTTCTAAAACTTCGCAAAGGTAATCTTTTTTAAGCAATCTCTAAGCATAATTTGACGATAAAGTTTCACACATCAAAATTTAACTCTATCTATCTCTTGATTTTGGGAAAATGAAACTTGATTTCAGTAAATTAAAACTTGAATCTAATTTACCAAAACTTGAATTCCGTTTTCTAAAACGAAGTTTTGGTAAATCACTATAAAATACGAGTTTACAAACACAGCGAATCGCCTTGATTTTTGCTCGTTTCCAGATATGCTTTCCAAATAAAATCAACTCAATACATTTAATCAAATGACACATATGCCGATTATTGCATCTTATTTCGTATCTTTGCCAATCAATCTTTAAGAATAGATATGAAAAATATTTTGGTTATTTACACAGGAGGAACAATTGGAATGGTAAAGGACAAGATTACCGGAGCCCTTCACCCTTTCGATATGAAGAAAATCTACGAAGCTCTTCCTGTTTTGAAGGAATTGGATTGCAATATAGACACTCTGCAAATCGATCCCATAATTGACTCTTCTGATATGAACTCTGAGGTTTGGATAAGACTCGCTAAATTGATTAAAGAGAAGTATGAGTCTTACGATGGCTTTGTTGTGCTGCATGGAACCGACACAATGAGCTACACAGCCTCTGCTTTGAGTTTCTTATTAGAGAATCTATCAAAACCAGTCGTTATAACAGGAAGCCAACTTCCTCTTGGAATGATCAGAACTGACGGAAGGGAAAACATAATCTCCGCTATAGAAATCGCAGCCAATGATTCGGTAGCCATTCCCGAAGTTTGCATATTCTTTGAGAATAAATTGTTCCGCGGAAACCGCACTACAAAATTCAATGCTGAGCATTTCGAGGCTTTCTATTCAGGAAACTATCCTTCATTAGCAAAAGTCGGCATAAACATCGGCTACAAGAAACATCTATTACGAGAACCTAGCACACTACCTCTTCGAATCTACGACAAGATGTGTGAACAGGTGATAATAGTTAAAGTGCACCCTGCACTGAAACGAGAACACCTTGAAGCATTTTTAGCTGTTGATAATCTGAAAGGAGTAATCCTTGAAACATATGGAAGTGGTAATGCTCCAACTGCTGATTGGTTCATAGGTGCAATCAAGAAAGCAATAGACAAAGGAATAATTGTATTGAACGTAACTCAATGTAAAGCCGGCAGTGTGGTGATGGGACATTACGAAGCTTCAAGAGAGTTGCTCAACATAGGAGTTGTGTCCGGTGGAGATATAACTACGGAAGCTGCTTTGACGAAATTGATGTTTGTTTTGGCTAATTACGATGACAAAGAAACAATTCGTAAGATGCTAAGTAGCGATTTGAGAGGCGAAATCACAGAGAAAAGCATTTGTTAACATGGATTACAAAGAATTATTCAAGCAATTCGAGTCGCTAAACGTAATGATAGTGGGCGATGTTATGATAGACGCCTACTGGTATGGGAAAGTAGAAAGAATATCTCCTGAAGCCCCCGTTCCAGTGTGCACTGTTGAGAGACGGGAAAACCGTCTTGGTGGAGCAGCTAACGTAGCTCTCAACATAACTTCAATGGGTGCTACGCCAATTATTTGTTCCGTTGTGGGGAATGACGCAGAGGGGAAAATACTTCAAGAATTATTCACCTCAAGTGCTATGTCTGTTGAAGGCATTGTTGCAAGCGACAAACGCTGTACAACAGTCAAGACAAGAATCATTGGAAACAAATCACAGATGCTTAGAATCGACGCCGAGAAAGACTCTCCTATTTCAGAAGATGAAGAAATCATTTTCATAGAAAGAATAAACCACATCTTAGATTCTAAAAAGATTGACGCTCTTATCTTCCAAGACTACGACAAAGGCGTGATTACTCCAAATGTAATCAAACAAATAACCGATAAAGCCAAGAGTAAAAATATTCCTATTTGCGTTGATCCAAAGAAACGCAACTTTGCGAATTATCACAATGCCGATTTATTCAAGCCTAATTTGAAAGAATTGAAAGAAGGCTTGAATTTGAATATTGCAACGCCTGACAAAGAATCACTAATAAAAGCAGCTGACATATTACATCAAACAATGAACATTCGGAAAATCTTTATCACGCTTAGCGAATACGGAGTCTTTATAGCCGATTATACTTCCGACAAAGCAGATGTTCATTTGCTTCCGGCACAACTAAGAAAGATTGCAGACGTTAGCGGAGCCGGAGATACGGTTATAAGTCTTGCAAGTTTGTGTCTTGCTTTGAATCTTCCAGCAGCAGAATTGGCAAAAATAAGCAATATGTCCGGTGGCTTGGTTTGCGAATATGCAGGAGTAGTTCCAATAGATAAATCCGTCTTACTTTCAGAATTGAATCGTCATGAATAGAATAAAGAAAATAATATTTGCTTTGGTCGCTCTGTTTGCCTCAGTGCAAGCCTTCGCACAAAGTTCGCCGCCAAACCTTCCTCATTATGATGACAAATTGATTCACTTCGGTTGCATCATTGGCTACAATCAGCTTTACACACAGATGATCGAGAAAGAGAATCGTCCGCTTATGGATACCATAATGGGATTTAACTCCGCTCGAAACAGCGGATTCACACTTGGATTCGTGCTTTGCGATTTACGAATGAATAGTTACATGCGACTACGCTTCCAACCCTCTTTGAATTTCGCCGATAGACGATTGAATTTCTCAATAAACAAAGACGGGAAGTTTGTAGAGCAAGCTATACCTTTTGAAGTCGTTTACTTAGAACTGCCTTTGGAATTTAAGATTCAGTCAAAGCGTTGGCGTAACTTCAGACCTTATCTTATCGCAGGGGGGAAATATAGCTACGACCTTGCTTCTATCAAACGTAAAAAGGCAACTCCGGACGAGATTATGATGAAAATAGACAACTCTGAGCTGTTTTACACTCTCGGATTCGGATTTGACTTTTACCTTAACTACATTAAGCTCGGCATAGAGCTGAAAACGTCCTACGGATTGAGCAATATACTTGTCCATGACTACAAAACGATGTACTCATCGGTGTTAGACAACCTCAAAACGCAGATTTTCTACATCAACTTCACATTTGAATAGTCATGAACAAAGAAATAGACTTGTTATTGACGCCCGAAGAAGCGGCAAACCAAACAACACTCAAACGAATTGCCGCCTCAGAAAGCGGAATCCCTGCAAAGGACATCAAATGCTTGAAGATAATTCGCAGAAGCATAGATGCACGACACCGCCCCGTCTATCGACTAAAAGTATTCCTATCCACAGAAGAACAATCTTTGGAAAGAGCAAAACCCAACTATCAAGACGTATCACAAAAAGAAAGCGTCATAATAGTCGGAGCAGGACCTTGCGGATTGTTTGCAGCATTGAAGTTGATAGAATGCGGATTGAAACCGATAATTCTTGAGCGCGGAAAGTGCATAGAAGAACGCAAGAAAGACATTGCAATCATTGCAAGAAACAAAGAACTGAATACCGAATCGAATTGGTGCTTTGGCGAAGGTGGAGCAGGGACTTTCTCCGACGGAAAGCTATACACACGTTCCAATAAGAGAGGTAACATTAACGAAGTCTTGGAAACCTTTGTCGAATTCGGAGCAGACGAAAACATATTGGCAGATACGCATGCTCATATAGGGACTGACAAACTCTCGAGGGTAATAAAAAACATCAGAGCAAAGATTCTTCAGTGCGGAGGGGAATATCACTTCAACGCAAAGGTGATTGACTTTATCGTAAAAGACAAAACAATTCTCGGAGTTAAACTTTCGGACGGCAGAACGATTGAAAGCCAAGCCACAATCTTAGCCTGCGGACACTCAGCAAGGGATATATATGAATTATTTGCCGCAAAGGCATGGGCAATCGAAGCCAAACCATTTGCAATGGGCGTCAGAGTGGAACATTCACAAGAATTGATAAATCGTTCTCAGTATCACTCGCCACACTATTCCCATTTGCTGCCTCCTGCCTCCTACTCTCTTGTTCACAATGTAAAGGATAGAGGCGTCTTTTCTTTCTGTATGTGTCCCGGAGGCATGATTATACCGTCTTCAACCGAGAAAGGACAACTTGCAGTCAATGGAATGTCGTCTTCATTACGCAATTCACCATTTGCCAACTCAGGACTTGTAGTATCGATAAAAGAATCCGATGCCGCAGCATTTGCAAATCATGGTGCTCTGTCTTTGATGCGATTTCAAGAGGCTTGCGAAAAACAGATGTATATCAACAATCAAATTGCACCGGCTCAAAGAATAAGCGACTTTATCGCCTCTCGAGCATCGCGAAACCTTTGTTCATCGTCTTATCCCGCAGGATTGTATGCTTGTAATATGAAAGACTACCTGCCAAAGGTCGTTTCCGAGAATCTGAAAGCAGGTTTGAAAGTCTTTGATCAAAAGATTAAAGGATTCATCTCAGACAATGCCTTGATAATAGGCTTAGAATCGCGCACCTCTTCCCCTGTCAGAATACCAAGAGATAGAGACAGCTTACAGCATATTGAGTTAAAGAATCTATACCCTTGTGGTGAGGGTGCAGGATATGCAGGCGGAATCACCTCATCAGCAATAGACGGCATCAATGCCGCAAAGAAAATTGCCGAAACCCTGATTCACTAAAATAAAACGCCGTTTCACACTCAACGAAACGGCGTTTTAAGATTTCCTTTCTTCGTTTTAGAAAATTAAAACAAAGAATTATTTTTCACTTGGTTACTTTGGCTTTCGGCTATCGGCCTTTGGCAAACTTCAAATGAACTTTCTAAACCTCCAAACTTAGCTTTGCGATGCGTAAAATTTCTTTTTCTATTCGTACTTCTTTGTTGTACGACCATTATCAGTAAGTGATAATCCGATTATCACGCCTTGGTAATACCATTATCAGTAAGTGATAATATC
>JAGBSA010000175.1 GCA_017632095.1 Bacteroidales bacterium
ATTTTTCTTCTTTGGAAACAAATCCAAAATGGCTTATTGGCTATTCGGATATGACGGCTGTTCTTTCCCATATTTATTTTAAGCATAATGTGAGTGGTTTGCACGCTTCTATGCCTGTGGATTTGCTTTCGGGCGATGAGGGAATTGAATGTTTTGAATATATGCTTGAATGTTTGAAAGGTAATCATAAGACTTTTGATTGCAACTCGGCTATGGAATGTTCAGATATGGAATTTGAGGGAGAAATGATCGGAGGTAATCTTTCGGTTTTATATTCTTTACTTGGCTCAGAGAGTTTTGGCGATACATCAGGGAAGATTTTGTTTTTGGAGGATTTAGATGAATATTTGTATCATATAGATCGAATGATGCAGGCTTTGAAACGTGCAGGCAAGTTGAGCAATTTGAAGGCTTTGGTTGTGGGTTCTTTCTCTCAGATGCACGACAACACTATTCCTTTTGGTCAAACGGCCTATGAGATAATTGCTTCTTGTGTTGAGGAATATAATTATCCGAAGGTGTTTGGCGTAAACATAGGACACGAAAAGGGAAAGAACATTCCTATTGTTATAGGCAAGAATACTCGCATACAAATCAAGAATAATATTATTAGCATCGAACAGTTATGAATACAAAACTGCTTGGCAACAAAGGCGAACAAATTGCTATCGATTTCTTAAAGGCAAAGAATTATGAGATTCGCCATAGAAACATATTTGCTTCGGGAAATGAAATTGATATTGTGGCGTTTGATCCTTCGAGCGATTGCATTGCGTTTGTAGAAGTAAAGACTTTGTCTGATGATTACTTTCAACAACCTTATGAAGAGGTGAATGCAAAGAAGCAAAAAAAGATTGTACGAGCTGCAAACAGCTATTTAATTCGCCATAATATAGATAAGGAAGCGAGATTCGATGTTATATCTATTGTTATTAAAGAGGGTGAACCGCCAAAGATTGAACACATTATTTCAGCTTTTAATGCATTCGATTTTATTTAAGATTCGGATAAGGTAACTTGTTATTAAATACAAATAAATCGGCATTTTGGAATTATCAAAATGCCGATTTATTTGTATCGATTCGTTTTTATTCTTCTTCTCTTGGCTGAATGATTACCCCCCATTCACGTTTTGTCGCCGTCTTTCCAACAAGCTTTATATGCTCTATTGCATAGCGTTCACAAGGGTGAAATCCTATAACATCAACAACGCCATCGCATACCTTCAAAACAACTTTGTTCATATTGTATCCGTTTTTGCGTTTCCACTGATGAGTAAACATTTCCTCAGGTTTTGAAGTTCTGTAATTCGGACAATCGTATTCGTGGACGTAAACACTGAATAGTTCTTTCCACTTGGTGTCTTTGTACGTCCAAATGCGATAGTAATTTAGGTTTGAGTAGTCTCGGTTTACTATCATAAAGGATATCTCATCTCCTCCGTCGCCATCAAGGTCTCCTTCGTTGATTAGAAAATACACACCCAAGTCTCCAGCCAACTTAAGCGGAGTTAGCTCGTCGTTATCGGAGAAAATAGAAGTTGCAGTTTCGTAAAGGTTTTCAGAAAAGCCGTCTCCGTCAAAGTCTCCTCTGATTGTAAATCGAGAAGCGTCCGTTTTATTCCATTGCCATTGAGAAGGGTCTCGCTCATCCATCACAACGTCTATCCAAGGTTTCAATTCCTGTTGTTGAGCCTTGGCTTCAAATCGGCAAAACGCCATCACAATAAACAATATGTATAATCCTTTTCTCATAATTTTTGAATTGGTTTTAGTCAATATCCTCATAACGTAAATTTTGTATGATATATTCTTGTCGTTCCGGTGAATTAGATCCCATAAAGAAAGAGAGAACTTCTCCAACCGAAGATTCTTTGTTCAATATTATTGGATCGAGACGTATATCTTTGCCAATGAAATGACGGAATTCGTCAGATGATATTTCACCAAGACCTTTGAATCGAGTTATTTCAACATTGCCTTTTAGTTTTTCGGCAGCTTCGTCTCTTTCTTTTTCAGTATAACAATATAATGTTTCTCTTTTGTTTCTTACTCTAAAGAGTGGTGTTTGCAATATATAAACATGCCCTGCTTTTACTAAGTCCGGGAAGAATTTTAAGAAGAATGTCATCAACAACATTCTGATATGCATTCCGTCTACGTCGGCATCGGTTGCTATAACTACATTATTATAACGAAGATTGTCCATATCTTCGTCTATATTCAAGGCATTATGCAACAGATTCAATTCTTCATTTCTGTAAACGAACTCTTTGGTTTTCCCATATGAGTTTTCAGGTTTTCCTCTCAAAGAAAAAACAGCTTGAGTATTAACATCTCGGCTCTTTGTTATCGATCCACTTGCAGAATCCCCCTCTGTGATAAACAGAGTCGATTCTAAACGACGCGGATCCTTGCTATTGTAATGCACTCTGCAATCTCTAAGTTTGCGATTTGTCAAACTGACTTTCTTAGCGCTCTCTTTAGCAAGTTTTCTTATGTTTTGCATTCCCTTACGCTCCTTTTCATTGCGAACAATCTTTTGAAGCATAAGTTCAGCTGTTTCAGAATGTATATGCAAATAGTCATCTAATGTCCTACGAACAATATCCCCTATGAAGGTTTTTACAGCTACTCCGCTACCATCGGGTTTCATATTGTTGGAACCAAGTTTTGTCTTTGTTTGAGATTCGAATACGGGTTCTTCTATTCTCAAACTGATTGCCGCAACCAAGCCTTGTCTAACATCTGATGGCTCATAGTCTTTCTTATAGAAATCTTTAAGGACCTTAACCAAAGCCTCACGAAATCCAGCTAAGTGAGTACCGCCTTGAGTTGTGTTTTGACCATTGACAAACGAATAATGTTCTTCTGTATAAACTTTATCTGAGTGAGTAAATGCAAATTCAAAGTTATCATCACTTAGATGTATTATTGGGTAAATGCTGTCTGCTTCATTCATATTGCTGACCAACAAATCCAATAATCCATTTTTAGAGTAGTATTTCTTCCCATTGTAGATGATAGAAAGACCTTTGTTCAAACAGACATAGTGCCATATCATCTTTGTTATATAGTCGTCGATAAACGCATACTTGCCAAAAATTCTTGAATCGTTATCTGGCACGAACTCTATGCATGTTCCGTTTTGTTCTTCCGTAGATTCCTCTGCTGCATCATTAAAGATTACACCTTTCCTAAACTCTGCTACTTTCTTCATTCCGTCTCTTACCGACTCTACTTTGAAGTAAGAAGAGAGTGCATTCACGGCTTTAGTTCCCACACCGTTCATTCCGACAGATTTTTGGAAAGCTTCAGAGTCATACTTCGCACCAGTATTCATCTTAGAGACGCAATCGACAACCTTTTTCAAAGGAATACCACGTCCATAGTCCCTTACTCTTACGTGTTTGCTCTCAAAGTCAATATCAACTTCTATAAGCTTACCGCAACCCATTGCAAACTCATCTATGGAGTTGTCTATAATTTCTTTAATCAAAACATAGACTCCGTCATCTGCCGAGGCGCCATCACCCAATTTACCAATATACATACCGGGACGAAGACGTATGTGCTCCGACCATTCGAGTGATTTGATATTATCCTCAGTATATTCTCCTTTGTTGAGTAATTCTTCGTTTGTCATAAGGCTGCAAATGTACGAAAAAAAAACGGATTCTAGTTATTATTTGTATTTATTGGGCTGTTTGAGGCGTTTGTCCAAACATTGATTGACGACGTTTTGCAAACTCTTCCATTTGTTTTCCGCCAAAGAAAAGTCGTTTCTCTAAATCTTGCAAAAAGAGCAATTCTTCTACATTTCTCTCTTCTGTATTGCACGCTATGACATTCGAAGCGACAAGATTTCCCTCTGTATCTATGATTGCATAACACAAAACGTCTTCTGCATTTCTCAAAAGAGTATATCCATCAAGTGTTTCGCACCAAGAAATCACTTCATCGCCTTTTAAGATATAGGTAAGCGTCTTTCCGTTAGGTTGCGTTATTGTTATAGGAGTTCGTTTTGCCGGAACAGCCACTGCTTCCACAAATGCAAACACAGCAAACAAAAGAATCAAAATAATTTTTCTCATACTAATCAATGTTATTATTGCTATTATAACTTGCAAAGTTAAATAAAACAATCCGATTTTTCTGATTGAGACAAAACTTTTTTATATGCTTATAATAACATGAGAGTACAAGGACGCAACAATTTGTCGTAACTTTGCAAACTCAAATTTAGTTATTATGAAACAAGCACATTGGGGACATATAGCCATAATTGCGGTTAATTTAATCTTCGGATTCAACACCCCTATCACCAAATCGGTTTTAGGAAGTGAGTTTTCGATTTCTCCTCTTGCACTAACATTTTTACGATTCATAGGTGCAAGTCTGGTATTCTGGATAGCGGCATTTTTATTCAAAGCTCCAAAAGCATCAAAGAAAGATGTATTGATTATGATTGCCGCTTCATTTCTTGGAATCGCCCTTAACCAAATGAGTTTCGTTACAGGACTATCGTCAACCTCACCTGTAGATGCCTCAATAGTCGTTACGCTGACTCCAGTTTTGACAATGATTGCAGCGGCCATATTTTTGAGAGAGCCAATCACCGTTTTGAAAGCAGTAGG
>JAGBSA010000176.1 GCA_017632095.1 Bacteroidales bacterium
GTAAGAATAGGTGGTGCTGGAATAGGAGGCTTTTTGACTGCAACAGGAGTAGGAACCTTGGCAGCAGAAGGAAAAAGAGTAATCGAAGTTGATGGAAAGGAATACTTATTAGAGTTACCTCTAAGAGCAGATGTTGCATTGATAGGAGCATCTGTTGCAGATAAACACGGCAACCTTATTTACAGAGGAACAAGCCAAAACTTCAATCCAATGATGGCAACAGCCGCAGACCTAGTTATTGCAGAGGTTAAAGAAACAGTTGATTACATAGCACCAGAAGCAATAAAGACACCTCATTTGTTTGTTGACTACATCGTTAGATAAACATTTGAGCAAAATAAATTGACAAATTGAATATTAAAAAATAAAAAACGAAATAGATATGGCAGCAAAATCAATGATAAGAATGAGAATGTCGGCACACGATGCTCATTATGGTGGAAATTTAGTTGACGGAGCAAGAATGTTAAACTTGTTTGGAGACGTAGCAACTGAGCTTTTGATTATCCAAGACGGTGATGAAGGTTTGTTCTGTGCTTATGATAACGTAGAATTCCTTGCACCTGTTTACGCAGGGGACTACATCGAAGCAGTAGGAGAAATAACTCACGTAGGAAACACTTCACGCAAGATGGTGTTTGAAGCAAGAAAAGTTATAGCACCAAGAACCGACATATCAGAATCAGCAGCAGATGTTTTGGCTGAGCCAATCGTTGTTTGTAGAGCAAGCGGTACATGTGTAGTTCCAAAAAATTGTCAAAGAAACAACAAATAAGAAAACGATGGAAAAACTAATCATAACAGCAGCTATTTGTGGTGCTGAAGTAACAAAAGAACAAAACCCAGCAGTACCTTACACTGTTGAAGAGATAGTAAGAGAGGCAAAATCAGCAGTTGATGCTGGTGCAGCAATCGTTCACTTGCACGTAAGAGAAGATGATGGTACACCAACACAAAACCATGCTAGATTCCAAGAATGCGAAGAAGCAATCTACAAAGTTTGTCCTGATGTAATCATAATCCCTTCAACAGGAGGAGCAGTTGGTATGAGCCCAGATGAAAGATTGGATTCAACAAACACAACTCCAATTCCGGAAATGGCAACTCTTGATTGTGGAACTTGCAACTTTGGAGATGAAATCTTCGATAACACAATGCCAACAATGAGAGCCTTTGGTAAGAGAATGATAGAAAAGGGTATAAAACCAGAATACGAATGTTTCGAAATGGGACACTTGGATACAATTCTTACAATGGCTAAAAAAGGAGAAGTACCTGGACATCCAATGCAATTTAACTTCGTATTAGGAGTTCCTGGTTGTACTCCAGCAACTGTAAGCAACCTTGCATGGATGGTAAACCAAATACCGGCAGATGCAACTTGGACAGTTACAGGAGTAGGACGTTCAGCCTTCCAAATGGCAGCAGCAGCTATCGCAATGGGAGGAAATGTTAGAGTTGGATTTGAAGACAATATCTATCTATCAAAAGGAGTTAAAGCAGCATCTAACGGAGAGCTTGTAGCGAAAGTTGTTAGAATTGCAAAGGAACTTGGAAGAGAGATAGCAACTTCAGCAGAAGCAAGAGAAATCTTAGGATTAAAACCAAGAAAGTAAATAAATAATAATATTTTTTTCATAATTAAACTTTCTCCGATGTCGTTTGTGAAAACCGCATCGGATTTTTTGTTTTCACTTATCACCAAACAGCAATTAACCAAACGAAGTTTCGTTTTTAGAAAACGAAGAAAGGATTTTGCGAAACGAAGAATTAGAAAAATAAAACGAAGTTTCAGCAAACTAAAATCAAGGTTTAGTCCACCGGAAGTTTAGGAACAATCCAGAGAATCATAAATCTGTGAAAAAAGAATCCTTGTTTTAGAAAATCTATTTCAAGATATAAGGCAATAATTCGTCAATTCTACCCAATGCAACAACTTCTATATTTTTGCTTGCAAGGATTGGATTTTTCAGGTTGCTTTTTGCGATGTATATTCTTTCGAATCCCAATTTTGCAGCTTCGTTTATGCGTTGCTCAATTTTGACTACGCCTCTCAATTCGCCACTTAAACCAATTTCTGCGGCAAAACAGTGTTTGCGATTGATTGCAACATCTTCTCCAGATGAGATTAAGCCCGCCACAACTGCCAAATCGATTGCAGGATCGGCCACTTTCAAACCTCCAACTATGTTTAAAAATACGTCCTTTCCGCCAATCTTCACACCAACCCTTTTTTCCAACACAGCCAAAAGCATACTTAGCCTACGCAAATCAAATCCCGTTGCATTCTTTTGAGCAGATGAATAGTAAGAATTTGCAACCAAGGCTTGCGTTTCAATAAACAAAGGTCTGTTGCCTTCAAGCGTAGCTGCGATTGCCGTTCCCGACAAATCATCATTGCTGTTTGTCATCAGTATTTCTGAGGGATTGCTCACCTGACGCAAGCCATAAGAAAGCATTTCATAGATTCCCAACTCTTGAGTCGAGCCAAAGCGATTCTTAATCGAACGAACAATTCTATAACCATAGTTTCTCTCTCCCTCAAACTGCAATACGGTATCGACCATGTGCTCTAATATTTTCGGACCTGCAAGAGAACCGTCCTTGGTTATATGTCCTACGATGATAATTGGCGTAGATGTCTGTTTAGCATAAACTCCTAAGCGTGCAGCGCTTTCTCTTATTTGCGAGATACTGCCAGCTGAGGAATCAATACTGCATGTTGTCATCGTTTGAATTGAATCTATGATAATGATTTGGGGTTTAACCTCATCGGCTCTTTCAATTACCTCTTCAACACAAGTTTCTGTAAGAACATAACAATTACCCCCGCCTTTGTTTATGCGTTCGGCTCTCATCTTTATTTGACTTGCACTTTCTTCTCCGCTGATATAAAGTACCCTTTTGTCCTTACAATTTAGTGCAACTTGCAAAAGAAGGGTACTTTTCCCTATTCCGGGCTCCCCTCCTATCAAGACAAGACTGCCAAGAACCAATCCACCACCTAAAACCCTATTCAACTCCTCGTCTTTCAAGTCTATACGCTGTTCGCTTGAGCATTCGATATTGCTCATCAACATTGTAACAGACTTAGTGCCGGTAAGACTTTTGTAATCCTTGCCATTGCTACGGTGAATCACCTCTTGCTCATATGTATTCCAAGCTCCACACTGAGGACACCGCCCTATCCAAACCGCAGACTTAGCTCCACATTCTCGACAAAAGAAAGCAGTCTTATCCTTAGCCATATTAGCTTGGTTTTACATTAACCTTGTATTTCATATCTTTTTTGTGAGAGAACTTCTTTTGGTCTAAAAGATATTCTCTGTGATATGGACCTATTGGAAGGTCAATAAAGGTATAACGTTGCATTTGTTGGCTAATACCCAAATAATGATTTTCTTTTTTATCTTCAATCAAGCCCTGCTCGCCTTTTGATTTTGTAGGCATCTGTGAGTCATAATTGAAGTCAGCATGACGAGAGAATAAAACATCTCCTGTTTTTGTGGAAACCAAATCATATTGTGCATTCATATTTACGTTGGTTGTCCACCACTCTTTCTTAACTGTGTAAATTGTAACATACAAAACGGCATCTACTCCGTGAGATTTGAGATATTGTTTTGCGTCTTCCTTTTTGCAATATCTTGAATTGAAAGCCGTATCCGCCTTATAATCACACAAAGTCGTAATTGCAGGCAACACATAATAACCTTTAGTAACAAGTTCCTTGCAGATAGCAACGTAGAACATCTCATCGGCATTTTTTTCTTTGCTTCTGTTCCAAGGATACATAACCATGATAGTTTTAGGTTTCTCCTTGTACATCAAATTGTAAGAGATTTCACGCTCTACCTTCTTTGGGACAATCTTATGCCAAGTTCTAATTATGAAATTATCCTTTTTCTCTTCATTAGATTCTTGTTTCTTTTCCAGCTCTCTTTTTAATTTCTTCTGAGCTTTTTTATCCAAAACGGTAACACTTGTATCCTGTTGTCTAAGTATTTCTTCTATTTGAGCGTAACCTGTCCCCATAGAAAGGATTACGCATAATAACAAAAACAATAAACCTTTTCTCATAAGCCCAATTTTTGCATTACAGATTCAATATAAGTTTTGCTTTCCGGATATGTAACATACTCTTTTTGGAAGTATTGCCTTGCTTCTTCCAACTCTCCTTGTAGATATTTCAAATAAGCATAGTCTGCATACGAACCCGGAGGTGGTACATTATTTTCCCCTTTGGGATTTTTCACAATTTTCTCATACGATTTCACAAGTTTCTTTACCTCTTTGCTTTCCAAATCTTTGTCTGCCTTAGCAAAGAAATACACCGTCTCATCGTAGTCATAGTGAGTGTAAAGCACCTTATTGCAAGAACAAATGCAAATAACACTAAACAGAACAAGCAATATATATTTTTTCATCTTAATAATGATTTTCTAAAAACGTTCAAAATTACATCTTTTCTTTAAGATGACAAAATTTATCATCATCTTATTTGAATATTGCGGTAACTCTATTGAATATACCATTCATATAAGCAATCGCTAAGCCGTAATTGCTAACTGCAATCCCCATATCCAAAGCCGGTTGCAACCTTGAATGAATTTGTTTTGCTGTTGCAACACAACCGCCACACTGAATAATCATTGCATATTCCGAAAGTGGTGTTTCAATTTTTGTCAAACCGCTTACAGCTTCACATTTTATATCTTTGCCAGTGTATTTGCGTATCATCATCGGCAGTTTCACTCTTCCAATATCTTCACATGTAGGTTGATGAGTGCAGCTTTCCAACATCAAAACCTTATCGCCGTCTTTCAACTTATCAAGATAAGGAGTACCTTTTAAGTATTGCTCAAATGCACCTTTCATTCTCGATAACAGAACCGAGAAACTTGTCAATGGAATTTCATTTGGAACAATCTTGCTTACAAATCCAAAGACCTGAGAGTCGGTAACAATCAAATCAGGTTTGATTCCTTTTTCCTTTAACAAGCATTCCAATTCGGTTTCTTTGACAACAATACAAATACACGCCTTATCCAAAGCATCTCTTATCGTTTGGACTTGTGGAAGTATCAATCTGCCTTCGGGAGCTGAAGAGTCTATCGGAGCAACTAAGACAACAATATCCAAAGGCTTCACTATGCCTTGCAGAACTGTGCGTTTCTCAACTTCAAATGAAGAAAGAACATCTTTTAATTTGCTTGAAATTTGCAACATCTGTTCCTTAGAATGATCTTCCAAAACAAGAAGCTGACTATTTGTCAATTCAGCAACTTGTTTCTTTGTTTGTTCAGTAGCCTTTTCCACATCTTGTTTATTGTAAACAACTATGCAAGGAACAGAAAGGGATTTACATTGTTCCAAAAAGTCTTTTTCAATATCCCCTACTTTGTTTTCGCTTATCACAAGCACAGCCGCATCGACCAAAGTCAAGGCATGCTTACTGCTTTTCACTCTCTGTTCTCCCAAAACGGTATTATCGTCAAGTCCTGCGGTGTCTAAGAGTACCACTGCACCAACTCCATACAGTTCAATACTCTTTTTAACAACGTCAGTCGTCGTTCCGCTTTGTGCAGACACTATTGAGATTTCTTGATTTGTCAAAGCATTTATCAGACTGCTCTTTCCGACATTACATCTTCCGAAAAAGCCTATATGTTTTCTGTTTTCCTTAGTTTTGTTTTCCATATCAATTGATTGTTTTTTGCGTTTCGATTATATCAATCCTTTGAATCGAACGAATTTTCTGCAAAGTTAATAAATCCATTTCTAATTCACAAAAATAGAATTCTTGATTTCAGTCTAACGAAACGGCGTTTTAATTTTTTCTTTCTTCGTTTTAGAAAATTAAAATCAAGTTTCAGAAAATTAAAACGAAGACTTATTTCACCCAAAACCAAGAAACAACAAAACGCAAGGCTCATTTCGAATCACGAGTCTTGCGTTTTTCTTTTTCCGACTTCAAAAACTATTGAACGACTAATTTCTTTTCGGTTGTTCCTTTTGCAGTATTGATTTTCACGATGTAAGTTCCGCTTGCAAAATTATCAACTATTATTTCTGTCTCAAAGTAATTTACGTCTTTCTCTAAGACTTTTTTACCCATCATATCGAAGACTTGAATGTCTTTTATGGTGTAATGGCTCATCACCTTGAAGATGTCCTTTGCTGGATTAGGAAATACGTAGCACATCTTTTCCAATTCGACTTCCGTAAGCTGACTGCTTTCTTGCGGAATCATGATTATAGGCACCATTGCTATGTATATATTCTGCCAAATCTCATAAACAGGATCGTCTGCGAAGTTTATCCACTCTCCCTCTCGCTTTAAGAACTTTGGAACGCCAGAAACACACAGCGGAATATGATCATCAGAATCAAATTGTTGCATATACTCAATATATGCTTGATAAGCTGCTCCGGGTTTATATGGATTAAGGATGAAATCGTTATATCCGTTTTGAAAACGATTAATTAATCCCATAAATATAGTGTCATAATGCAATCCTGCTTGATATGGTCCCCCGAAAGCATTGATCGAATCTCTTATACAAGGACTATAAACATTGCAAGTATGAATCACCCTAA
>JAGBSA010000177.1 GCA_017632095.1 Bacteroidales bacterium
CAACAATGGTCAAGTAACCTATTATTGAGGTAAGGAAAGACATCAATTCCTTTCTGTAAAGTACAAACATATCTTTTCGAACTTATTTATCAATCTGCGAAATTACGAAAAAAAATCCAACTTAAACAAATTTTCGTTTCCACTTATCAACATATCACACCGTAAAACTCTAACATTAGCTTATAAAAACCAAGTTTTATACCATAAAAAAATAAGGAAAGCCGTATTGACTTCCCTTATTGTATAAATTTATCAAAATATTAACTTAATCGTCATAGCGTTTGAAGTTTCCATTTTTATCAAATACAATATCAATACCGTTATTCAACTCAACATTGTATTCTCTTCTATCCTTATCTATATCAACCACAAAAGCATTTTGGTGTTTTTCTGCAACGAAAGAGTTTATCGCAGCAGGTATAATAGCCACAGGAACACCATCATTCTTTCTTACCTCAACGCTTGTCCAATCTCCATCTTTGTCAAAGTCCACCTTAGCACCGTCAGCAAAACGAACCTCATAGTCTTTGTCAAATATATCACAGTCGCAAAATGCCATTGTTATTTCCTTATCTGAAAAGTGTGTTCGGATAAAAGATTGTGCTTTCGCAGGAAGTTGATTAAAATCCACCACTTTACTGTTTGATGACTCACAACTGAAAAACATAAATACAGCCATAAGTATTGTCATTATTCTTTTCATTGTTTTTTTTATTTTTTAGTTTAACCATCTGATTGTATTAACGTAAAGAATTACCAATTGTTTTATATACGTTTGAAAAATATTGCATATTTATAATTTATACACCTATTAAAGTTCTTAAATCAAAACTTCCGAACAATCAGTTTTTGGGAATGTTTTACCAATTTTTGAATCCCTTTGAGCGAAACGAAGTTTTAGAGGTAACGAAACGGTGTTTTAGAAAATCAGATTCAAGTTTTAGAAAATTAAAACAAAGTTTCATTAAATGGCAAACAAAAAAAGGAGAAACTCGAAAGTTCCTCCTATCGTGTAGATTTATCAAATATATTCACTTAATCATCATATCGCTTGAAGTCTCCGTCTCTTTCGAAGTAAATTTCAATGCCATTATTCAACTCAACTTTATACTCTAAGAAATCTTTATCAATATCCACCACATAGTTATTTGGGTGTCTTCCTGTAACGAAAGAGTTTATCGCAGCAGGCATTGCAGATGCAGGAACACGTTGATTCTTTCCCATATCAATATTTATCCACTCTCCACTTCTGTTAAAATCTACTTTCGTACCATCAGCAAAACTCACTTCATAATCTCTATCTATGAAATCATCATCACTAAACACCAATGTAATTTCTTTATCTGCAAAATGGGTTTTAATAAACGATTGAGCCTTTGCAGGAAGCTGATGGAAATCTAAAACTCTGCTGTTTGAGGATTCACAACTAAAAAATACAAACGCAGTCATTAGTACGATAAACACTCTTTTCATAATAATTTATTTTAAAAGTTTAACCATTTATTTTACGAGGCAAAAATATGTTGTTTGAATTAAACTACAAGCAAAGTTGGTATTATAATTTCTTATATAGCACTATAAAATTTCACATAACCAACTCATTACAACCATATTAAGATAGCACATCTCAAAACCTCAACTCTACTAATTATTTCGCAATTTAGATGAATTTAATGCAAATCTTGACACAATCAAACATCGTTTCTGCATATAAAATTCAAAGAAATCCACAATATAAAAAGAAACATAGTCGTTTTGTCCTTGTAATAAATGAATATGAAACGAATTTCTGTAAGCGTAAGTAATGATTTGGTGTTCGACAACAGGGTTTCAAAAACTTGTAAATCCCTTGTCGATTGCGGACTTTCAGTACATTTGATAGGTAGAGTATTCAATCGCAACTCCAAGTCTTTGAACAGAAATTACGACTGCAAACGTTTATATATTCATTTCAGAAAAAACGCCATCTATTATGCAGAACTCAACACCAAACTTTTCTTTCACCTTCTCTTTACCAAACAAGACATACTCTGGGCTAACGATTTAGACACTTTGTTGCCGAATTGGTTGGTTGCAAAATTGAAAAGAAAGCCTCTAATCTTCGATTCCCACGAACATTTTACCCAAGTGCCAGAATTGAAAGAAAATCCATTTGCTAAAAAGGTTTGGAAGTGGGTAGAAAAAGTTTGTATAAAGGATTGCAAGGCTGTTTTCACGGTATGCAATCCAATCAAGGACTATTTCAAACAAGAATATGGCAAAGATAGTCTTATTGTCAGAAACATACCATCTAAAAACGCCATCACAGAAGAAAACATCAGTGCAGCGGATAAAGAAAACCTCTTAGTATGGCAAGGTGCTGTCAATGTAGAAAGAGGCTTAGAAGAGTTATGTGAGGCGATGAAGTATGTAGATGCTCGTTTGGTGATAATGGGTGAGGGTGATATAAAGTCCGATTTAGAGAACAAAATTCAACAATGGGGATTAAGCGACAAGGTTTCTTTTCTCGGAAAACTACCTTTTGAACAAATGATGGAGCAAACCAAGAAAGCAAAACTAGCAATCTCCATAGACAAAGATACAAACGGTAATTACGCAATCAGTTTGCCTAACAAAATTTTTGAATACATAGATGCAGCCGTACCAGTATTGGTTTCACCATTGCAAGAAACTAAAACCATTGTAGAGAAATATGAGACCGGGGTATTTATTCGTTCATACGATGCAAAGGAATTAGGGAAGCAGATTTCGGAATTACTTTCTGATAACGACAAACTTGATTTGATTGCAGAGAATTGCCGAAAAGCAGCCACAGAACTTTGTTGGGAAAACGAAGAAGAAAAGATTTTTGAAACCATAAAAAGATTAGAATAACCCAATGCTTTCAATCCTTATACCAATTTATAATGAGAACTGCACCAAGCTTGTTTCCGATTTACTGAAACAAGCGAAGAAACTTTCATATCCTTATGAAATATTGGTATTTGACGATTGTTCTCCAATAAAGCATAAAGAAAACACAACCATATCTCAATTTGAAGGCGTAGAATTTAGAGAAATACCACAGAATCTTGGTCGTTCAAAAATAAGAAACCATTTAGCCGATTGTGCAAAAGGAGATATTCTTTTGTTTTTAGATGGCGATAGTGGGATTGTTAGAAATGATTTCTTGGAATGTTATTTGAACGAAATAAAATCAAGCGATGTTGTTCGTGGAGGTACGGTTTATTGTTCCAAAGAAAAGGTCGGCAAAGATTATATGCTACATTGGAAATATGGAACAAAGGTAGAATCGAACAGAAAGATACAAGGAGAAAATATGTTCACAACCAACACTTTCTGTTTGAGAAAAGAAGTATTTTCTTCTGCAAGATTTGAAGAAAAAATCAAGGGTTACGGCCACGAAGACACTCTGTTCAAATTTGAAATCGACAAACAAGGATTTTCTTTCAAAAACATAGACAATCCTGTTGAACATTTGGGGCTCAAAGACTTCGATTCCTTCATTCAATCCACAGATAACGCTGTCCAAAATCTGAAAAAGCTATACGCAAACGAAGAATTCAAACACCAATTAGAGAATTTGAAGATGATAAAAGCCGGTAA